>DATLKS010000099.1:0-10109 GCA_035538255.1 Terriglobales bacterium | reverse complement strand
CGAGCCGCACCAGCGTGGAGAACTCATTACCGTCACGCGCAATGGCATCGGCAGCTGTAGCTCCGGCCTTAATCGCACGTTCGACCACTTCGACCGCGATGTCTTTGAGTCCGGCTCCGAGTTCGATGTGTTCCTGGGTCGCTACTGGCATGTTTCGCGCATAGCAGAGACGCAGCATGCTGCGTCTCTACGACCGAAGCCTATCCTGTGCCGCCTACGGTCAGGCGATCAACCTTGATGGTCGGCATTCCTACTCCGACCGGCACGGATTGACCGTCTTTGCCGCATGTTCCTACGCCTTCGTCGAGCGCGAGATCGTTGCCGACCATCGAGACTCGCGTCAGCACATCGGGACCATTACCGATCAGGGTTGCGTTCTTCACTGGCGCGGTAATCTGGCCATCTTCGATCAAATAAGCTTCTGATGCTGAGAAGACGAATTTGCCGTTGGTGATATCAACTTGCCCGCCGCCGAAGTTCACTGCGAACAGTCCGCGCTTGACCGACTTAATGATGTCGCGAGGGTCGTCTTGTCCAGCAAGCATATAGGTATTCGTCATGCGCGGCATCGGGATATGCTCGTAGCTTTCGCGTCGTCCGTTTCCCGTATCGGAAATGCCCATCAGACGGGAAGAGAGCTTGTCGCTGATGTAGCCCTTCAGGATTCCGTCCTCGATCAGCACGGTACGCTGCGTCGGCGAGCCTTCATCATCGACATTGATGGAGCCGCGCCGCGATGGCATGGTGCCATCATCAACGACGGTGATCTTCTCGCTGGCTACGCGTTTTCCGACTAAACCAGCAAATGCCGAAGTCTTTTTGCGATTGAAGTCTGCCTCGAGGCCGTGCCCTACAGCCTCATGCAACAGCACTCCGGGCCACCCTGGACCAAGAACAACTTCCATTTCACCAGCAGGAGTCTCGCGCGCGTCGAGCTGAATGATCGATTGACGTGCAGCTTCGTGGGCAAAGTATTCCGGTGTCTTCTCACTCTGGAAGTAGTCGATGCCAACGCGTCCACCACCGCCAGAAGTACCTCGAGCTGAGTTCTGGCCGTCTTTGGCAATACAGAAGACACTCATGCGCGCGAGCGGCTGGGAGTCTGAAGCAATGATGCCATCGGAACCTACCACGAGAATGCGTCGCAGCTCATCCGCGTAACTGGCGCGAACTTGTACGATGCGCGAATCGAAGCTGCGTGCGTGGCGATCGGCGCGGTTGAGCAGCTCAACTTTCGCTGCCACTTCGGCGTCGACGGAAGGAGATGCCACCGCGTAAAGCGTGTGCCCTCCCGTGGGATCTTTCAGATTGACGATCGGCTGCTTGGTGGGTCCACTGGCGATCAGCGCCGCAGTTCTGGTGGCGCGCAAAATTCTTTCGGACGACAGGTCGTCGGTGTAGGCGTATCCGGTTCGCTCGCCGGAGATCACGCGCACTCCGCATCCGGCGGAAATACCCTGCGTCGCAGACTTGATCAGCGATTCATCCAGGCTTAGCGAAGTCGAGGTGTGATACTCGAAATAAAGGTCGGCATAGTCACCGCCGGCCGAGAGGGCCTCCGCCAGGTACCGTTCCAGGTCGCGATTGGTAAGCCCTAATTTTTGGAAGAAGAACGCTCGATGGTCCATGCGGGAACAGCTTGTAAGCTTCTAAGCTCCTAAGCTTCTGAGCTTCCCTACCAGATTAACACTCACGACGGGAATTAAGGCGGCCACGAGGATCGTCGCCAAGCTGGCCCTTATCTCGAAGCGCCGAAGGCGCTTCAGCTTAGAAGCTCAGCAGCTTAGGAGCTTAGCAGCTCAGAAGCTCCAATCCAGCTACTCTGGATTTAACTGGCGCGCAGCTTAGTTCCCTACGACAATGGACCATCGGCATGACGCACGGCGCCGACCCATTTCTGCTGCAGCTCCTGGTGATCTTCCTTTGGGCGAAGATTTTCGGAGAGCTTTTTGAGCAGCTCTCATTACCGGCGGTGCTGGGAGAGATCCTCTCGGGCGTTGTGCTCGGTCCTTACCTCACAGCGTTTGTCATACCTACCGCTGCAACTACTTCAATCGGCGAACTTGGTGCCATCTTCCTCCTATTTACCGTAGGGCTTCAGACTCGACCCAAGGAATTGATCCGCATTGGAGCCTCTGCATTGGGCGTGGCCACGGCCGGCATGGCTTTTCCATTCCTGATGGGATTTATCTATCTGCTTGTCCGGCATCACCCGACGCACGAAGCCGCGTTCATTGCGGCGGCCATGGTTGCAACCAGCGTGGGCATCACCGCCCGCGTGCTGGAAGATCTCGGCGTAATGCAGACGCGCCCGGCAAAGATCATCTTGGGAGCGGCAGTATTCGACGACATCTTGGGAATGGTGCTGCTCGCGGTAGTGGTAGGTCTGGTTTCCTCAGGAACTATCGCCTGGATTCAACTCTCGCTGCTACTGGTGGAAGCAGTTGGATTCGCGCTGATCATGATCTTTTTCGCGCCACATGTGATTCAGCGCATGCGTCCCGGATTGGAACGTATGGAGACGCATAACGCTCCTCTGGTACTGGCTCTTGCCATTTGCCTTGCACTCTCGGTCGGCGCGGAAAAGATCGGAATGGCAGCAATCATTGGCGCTTTCTTCGCGGGCTTGGCCTTCGCGGAATACGCGCCAGAATGGAACTTGATGCCACGAGTTGCAGGCATAAATGAGTTCCTCGCTCCATTCTTTTTCTTCATAATGGGCGCCAAATTGAACCTGAGCGTCTTCAATGGCTCGCTGCTGGTGGCGGCGGGAGTGATTTCAATCATGGCGATCGCTTCAAAGTTGATTGGCTGTGGCCTTCCCGTACTGCGCGAGGGCTGGGATACGGTTTTCAAAGTAGGAGTCGGCATGACACCACGCGGCGAAGTAGGACTGATTGTGGCGCTTATCGGGCTGCAGATGAAGATGGTTTCTGACGCCGCTTATGCCATCGTTGTTTTCATGACTGCTGCGACCACCATCTTCGCGCCGGTTACCCTGCGCTTTCTTTACCGGAAGCAGGAGGGGACTGACAAGTCCCCTGAGTACGACACTGGGGAAACGGTGGAGCGCGTCTAGCTGCTTCGGAATGTCTACTCCCCATGCGTCAATTCAAACTGGGAAAATCTGGACTGAATATCCGATAACAGGTTGCTCTTAACCGCTGGCTCGACAAAGCTGTATTCCAGGGAATTGCGAACGATCTTTTTCAGGTCCGTATAGGTGAGGCCATAGCTCTGTATCGCACGCAAATATTCGTGAGTCATGTCCGACCGTGAGACGCCTTCGTCATCAGTGGCTATTACAACCGGAACTCCATATTTCCTATATACAGGGAAGGGATGCCGATCGTCTTTCACACCGAGGATCAGATCGTTGCTGGTGAGGCAGATCTCGACTGCAATCTTCTTCTGAGCCATTTCGCGCAGCAGTTCGACCGGCCGATCCTCTTCCATCACGTCCACGCCGTGACCGATGCGTTGCGCGTGCCCGGTCTCGACGGCGTCGCGAATGTGCGATCGTAATCCGCTCGGTGGCACAAGCCCTGCTGCAAGTTCACCGGCGTGCTCGGTGAGGTGCACGTCAGGATAGAACTTGTGAAAGTAGTCGAACATTTTCATGTGTAGTTGATAGTCGTGCATCGAGGTATATCCGTCTTCTAGCATAAGCGGATTCACGGCCACGTAGCGATGATCGGCCTTTACAATGGCAAAGCCCGACATGATCTCGGCAAATACCTGCTCCTTCGGCGTGCCGCGATAGACCTCATAGATGTAACGGATGATCACTTTGCATCCTGGATCGGCATGAGCAGGGTCGTTGCATGAGAGCAGGCGGTCCTTTTCGGCTTCAGCTTCATCGAGATGCTTATGAATTTCCGCGACAGCATTCCCGATTCCTGCGGCTGACAATTTCTGCCGCATTTGGTCGAAGTCATCGACCCATCCCACTTGTGAAGCGATGGCGGCAGAGATGCGATCGAAACCGACCGTGAGCTCGAGATATGACTCATTTTGCGCTCCCGCGCGCGAGGCAACTTCAGCAAGCATCTCTCCCGTATGAGAGCGCGAGACAATACTGAAACGGCCGAAGGTAGCAAAAAAATGATCCTCTCCCGATTCAGATATTCCCGATTCGGAATAAGGGTGGAAGTCGCGCATAGAAAGCGCGTCAATCACGGTCCGGTACAGCAGAGGATTCGCGAGCGCATTCTCGGCGGGCACGGTATTGTGCGCTTCGTCGCACGGAGGCTGGACAATTGCGCCGGCTTTGCGATCAATGCAGAGCTTGTCGTTGATCGCATACTGCAGATAGCTCTCCGCATAGACTGCGCCACTCAGGTGATTGTGCAGGTCTCCCCCTTTGGGCATCTCGCGCAAAAAAGCCTCGAGCTGCGGAGGATGATTGCGTATCGATTCGAAGTAGCGCGATGTGCGCTGCTCGGCGGTCTGCGCTGGGAGCAGTGCGGAAACCGAAATGAGAAAAAGAAAAATGCCAACGACACAAGACCTGGCACGCAGCATAGGAGCGCAAAGAATAACATTTGCCGGAGAGAATTTAATCACGCTGCAGTTTGAGAAGAAGTGGTTCTTCAGCTTCCTTTTCTCTACAGCTTCGTGACACTTGGAATTGTGTCCGGTAACCGGGAATTATTTACAGTGAATCGGCAGCAGAACGGGTCTAACTTCTGTCAATACAACAAGTCCTTTGGCATTGCGCTTGCCTTTCCAGAAAGTGATGATTGCTTCTTTCAGCCTCTCGGGACAATGCATGCTGCAGGCGTCAGCGGATACGCTTTACATTACTGCTCATTGCTGCGGTGAATTCCTGGGCTCCAGTTTTCGACGTTGGCCAACCGCAGTGTTGTTTCGTTATCTGCGGGAAAGGGAGACGGAGAAGGCAACCTCTAGCAACCAAAGGCGGTATCCGAAGTGCTTGTCTGATGACGGAATGGCTAGGCGTCAGCAGCAGCTAAACGGACTGTTGCAACGCGCCTATTCTGAAAGCATGGCGCTTCAGAACAAAAAGGCCAAAAGAGCGTAGCCTTGTTGGCACAGCCTATTTAAGCAAAATCTCTCTTTTTCATTCGCGGCAAGCCTTGGCCCTGAACACTCGATGCGAGCCTATAGCCAGACATGCCGCCAACGCTGCCGCCTTGTGGTCGGCAGTCCACGGGGGGCCGATTGTCTTTCCTGCCCCAGCGATTGCTTGTAACACTCCTGCAGCTGCACCGGCAAAATCCTCAGTAACCCGCTCTTTGAGTTGGCGCTCCGGAATTCCCAGGACGGGAAGCTGCAGCGACTCGCACGCGCCGCGGATCACCTGTCGGAAGAGTTGGCCTTCGGCGGTGTGGATGAGCGGGTGCGCAGCAAGTATCTGCGGCAAGGGTGGGAGCCTGCGCTCTGAGGCCTGCAGAATTGCCGCGCCGGCGATTTGATACCCGTTCTGCAACTGACAAACAACCTCGGTGATCGCATCAAGTGCAAGACGATTGCATTCGGTGACGTACTCGGCCAGGTATTTCTCTGCTGCAGCTAAACCGAGCTTCTCGGCATGGTGATAGGGCTGTTTTCCACCCGGCATATCCTTGCGGATCACTGTAATAAGCTGCCGGAGAATGATCTGCCTGGCGTCATCGACGATCACCAGCACTCCCCAGCCGGAGTGCATGCGGAAGCCCAGGGCTGCGCGCTCCATGGCGCAATGAGTTTAAGACGTCAGATCGGGCGTGTCGATGACTTTGCGCTCGTTACGGCATAATACAGATATAGGCTGGCTCGCTTCGATTCTCATGCGAGTCCGCCAAGTATTCATGACTCGATCCAATCCCATTGCGGAAGCGGCAGCGCCCGTTGCTCCAGCTCCGGCGCCATCGAACTTCATTCGCGACATAATCGTCCGCGATCTTGAGACAAACACGTTCGGAGGACGCGTGCAAACCCGCTTTCCTCCTGAGCCAAACGGGTACCTTCATCTTGGTCATGCCAAGTCTATCTGCCTCAACTTTGGGTTAGCGGCTGAATTCGGCGGCAAAACCAATCTGCGTTTCGATGACACAAATCCTGAGAAGGAAGAGCAGGAGTATGTGGATTCCATCATTCGCGACGTGCGCTGGCTCGGATTCGATTGGGGAGACCGGATGTTCTACGCATCCGATTACTTCGATCAACTCCATGCCTGGGCAGTGCAGCTCATTAAGGCGGGAAAGGCATATGTTTGTGATCTCAGTGCGGAAGAGATTCGCAAGACGCGCGGCACGCTGACCGAGCCGGGCATCAACAGTCCATATCGGGAACGATCAGTTGAAGAGAATCTTGATCTTTTTGAGCGCATGCGTAAAGGCGAGTTCCCCGATGGCGCACGCACATTGCGGGCGAAGATCGATATGGCGTCGCCCAACCTCAACATGCGGGATCCGGTTATGTATCGCATCCTGCACGCCGAGCACCACCGGACAGGAAATAGATGGTGCATCTATCCTCTGTACGATTTTGCGCATGGGCAGTCAGACTCGATTGAGAAGGTTACCCATTCTGTCTGCACCCTTGAATTCGAGGACCATCGACCGCTTTACAACTGGTTCATTGAGCAGCTTGGGATTTTTCCCTCGCAGCAGATCGAATTCGATCGCCTCAATGTGACCTATACGCTGCTCAGCAAGCGTAAGCTGCTGCAGCTCGTCAACGAGGGGCACGTCCGCGGATGGGATGATCCGCGCATGCCGACACTCTCCGGAGTTCGACGGCGCGGGTACACGCCTGAGGCGCTGCGCAATTTCTGTAGCGCCATTGGTGTTTCAAAAACCAATGGCACTATCGAATTGGCGATGCTCGAGCACTTCCTGCGCGAAGACCTCAATAAGCGCGCATCGCGTGTGATGGCGGTGCTCCGCCCGTTGAAGGTAGTCATCGATAACTATCCCGAAGGGCAAGTTGAGCAGATGGACGCGATCAATAATCCAGAAGACGCTAGCGCCGGCACACGCAAAGTGCCGTTCTCCCGCGTGCTCTACATCGAGCGCGACGACTTTCGCGAGAGTCCTCCGAAGCAGTTTTACCGCCTCTCGCCGGGCCGCGAAGTGCGCTTGCGTTACGGATATTTCATTACCTGCACGAACCTCGTGAAGGGCGCGAATGGAGAAGTCGTCGAAGTGCACTGCAATTACGATCCTGCAACGCGAGGCGGCAACGCTCCGGATGGACGCAAAGTGAAATCGACTATCCACTGGGTTTCAGCCGCACACGCAATTCCGGCCGAAGTCCGGCTCTATGACAATCTGTTCCTCAGGGAAGATCCAAATAAGGTCGAGAAAGGCCAGGACTGGACTGCGAATCTTAATCCAAACTCGCTGGAAATCGTCCGCGACGCCAAACTAGAACCTTCGTTGGCGAATGCTGAAGTCGGTGCGAGGTATCAGTTTGAGCGCCTGGGTTACTTCTGCGTCGATTCCGATTCGAAGCCGGGAGTCCCGATATTCAACCGCACCGTCGCACTCAAGGATACCTGGACAAAGGTGGAGAAGAGAACCCAAGGTTAAAACATCCGCATTGTACGCGGAGTTGATGGTGAGGTCCTTCCTAATCTGCTAGGCTATGCCCGTGACTTTCGCTTCCATCTCGTCCAGCTTGCTGGAGACCGTTCGCAGCGCAGAACCCATGCTGCACGAGGTCGGAAATGCTGATGCCACCTTTCGTGCTGTGCCCGGAAAGTGGAGCGGGAAGGAGATTTTGGCGCACTTAATCGACTCGGCATCGAACAATCACCAACGTTTCGTGCGCGCCGCCACTCAGGGCAATCTGCAGTTTCCCGGATATGAACAAGATAAAATGGTGTCACTACAGAATCCCAATTTGGCAAGCTGGGAGCTTTTGATCGAGTTGTGGTCCGCCTATAACCGCTACCTCGCGCACGTGCTGCAGCAAATTCCTGACTCTTCCGCGGAGATTGCATGCAGCATCGGCGGACGCCCGCCTGTGACTCTTCTGTGGTTAGCGGGAGACTACGTCGAACATCTGAGGCATCACCTGAATCAAATCGTCGGCAACCGCTTCCAAACAGCCTGGAACGTGGCGGCAAGCTTCTGAGCTTCGCAGCTTCTGTTGCGTTATTCTGAATGTTTACAGTTCTTCTCCTATGCCAGACGTAGCCCAAGCCTCTCAAACTCTGAAAATCACTCTGCCCGATGGATCCTCGCGCGACGTGCCACGCGGAACGACTGCATATGAAGTCGCGAAATCGATCTCGCCGCGACTGGCTGACGCCGCTCTCGTGGCCAAGGTAAATGGCAAGCTCGTCGATCTAAGCCGTCCAATCGAGGAAGACGCCGAGGTGCGCATTCTAACGGAAAAAGACCCGGAATCGCTGGAGGTGTTCCGCCATTCCTCGGCTCATCTGATGGCAACGGCGGTGACTGAATTGTTTCCCGAAACCAAGTTGGGACACGGTCCGCCTACTGAATCGGGATTCTTTTATGACTTCTACCGGCCTACTCCGTTTACCCCTGAGGATCTGCAGCGCATCGAGCAGCGCATGCAGGAGGTCGTAAATCGTGACGAGAAGTTCGTACGCGAGTACGTCCCTCGCGACAAAGCAATCAAGCAATATGAAGCCGAAAACGATTGGATGAAAGTTCATTTCATCCAGAAACACACCGAAGGAGAGAGAGAGGTCTCGTTCTACCGCAACGGCCAGTTCGTCGACTTCTGCCGCGGCCCGCACATTCCCAGTACCGGAAGAATCAAAGCTTTCAAGCTGATGAACCTCGCCGGCGCCTACTGGCTGAATGACGAGAAGAACCCACAGCTACAGCGCATTTACGGGACTTCGTTCTATTCGAAGAAGGATCTCGAACAGTATCTCAATTCGATCGAAGAAGCGAAGAAGCGCGACCATCGCGTACTCGGCCAGCAGCTAGACTTGTTTTCCATTCAGGAACTTGCCGGACCAGGTTTGATCTTCTGGCATCCCAAAGGCGGAATCATCCGCAAGGAGATGGAAGACTGGATGCGCGCAGAGTATCTGAAGCGCGGCTATTCGCTAGTCTTCACTCCGCACGTGATGCGGACGGATCTGTGGAAGACCAGCGGTCACGCCGGCTACTACGCGCAGAACATGTTTACGCCGATGGAGCTCGACGATGCGGAGTATCGCATGAAGCCGATGAACTGCCCCGGGCACATCCTCATCTACCAGAACACGCTCCGCTCGTATCGCGATCTGCCCGTGCGGCTCGGCGAACTCGGCACGGTGTACCGCTACGAGCGCTCGGGCGTCATGCACGGGCTGCTGCGTGTACGCGGATTTACGCAGGACGATGCGCATATCTTCTGTACTCCCGAGCAGATCGAAGACGAAATCATTGCGTGTATCGATTTTGCTTTAGCAGTCCTAAACACCTATGGATTCGACAAATATGAAGTTGAACTTTCGATCTGGGATCCGAACGATACGAGTAAGTACATTGGCAGTAAGGAAAACTGGGAGAGCGCGATTGCTTCGTTGGAAAAGGCCATGCAGCGGCGGAAGATTCCATACAAAACTATTCCCGGCGAGGCTGCGTTCTATGGTCCGAAGATCGACGTGAAGTTGGTGGATGCGATCGGGCGGCTCTGGCAACTGTCGACCGTGCAGTTCGACTTCACGCTCCCGGAGCGCTTCAAGCTTGAGTATGTAGCTGAAGACGGCACGCGCAAGCAGCCGCTGATGGTGCATCGTGCGCTGTATGGGTCTATTGAGCGATTCTTCGGCGTTCTCATCGAGCATTATGCTGGCAACTTCCCGGTATGGCTATCGCCAGTGCAGGTCGCGGTGATTCCTATTTCCGAGCGTCATGCCGCTTATGCCGAAAAAGTGGCTGAGAAACTAAGGATTGCCGGCGTGCGCTTACACGTCGATGCGCGAAACGAAAAGATGAACGCGAAGATACGTGAGCACACTTTGCGGAAGGTGCCCTTCTTACTCGTGGTTGGCGACAAAGAGGCAGAGACGGGCGAAGTCAGCGTGCGGGTTCGAGGAAGAGGGGACGAAGGAAAGGTCAGTGTGGATGCCTTTGTGTCCCGCATTCGTCGCCTGATTGAATCTCGAGCATCAGGGTTGGATTGAGAAACTG
>DATLKS010000098.1:0-4661 GCA_035538255.1 Terriglobales bacterium | reverse complement strand
GACCCAACCATCCTCGTCATCGTAGCCGTCACTTTGGCCGGACCAGCATTGGGTGCTAGCTTCTTTCCTGCGCATCGCGCCGCATCCGTCAACCCAGTAAATGCCCTGCGCGCGGAATGAGGGATGCGCGCGGCGTGGGGATCGGTAGGCCAGATGAGATTGTTCCCCTGAGGCCACAACAACAGAGACCGCAAACTGCTCGACGCCCAGCCTTCGACACTCGACATCACGCAATCAGTTGACGCCAGCCTTGACTCCTGCAGTCGATTGTGGTGTGATGCTAGTCGAACAAAAAGCGAATATCTTTGGCGATTCGCTGTACGCGACTGTGGCGAGGGAACGAAGCGCCGAGTGGGATCGACGAAAGTGAAATGAAAACGCGGCGCGAATTTCTTGGGGGCAAAATCCTTGGGGAGTCTGGTTCCAAATCCGGAGTTAATCCTGCGCCAATCCAAGTTTAATCACAAGATATTCGGATTCCGAAAATTGAAATCACAAGATCTTGTATTTGATTTTGTGAAATCAGGATCGCGGAAGGCTCAAAGCCTTTTGTTCACGGAATTTGCATGAAAAGGGAAGGGGAGGGTAACAGATGGGCAGGCACGAAGCCTCATTTTCCACTTAATGGTGGCGAATTCCTCAGCCTCGTCGGAATCGCTATCCGGCTAGAATCGGAATGACGAACCCTGAACCGATGTCCGAGTTCACACACCTCCATCTTCATACCGACTACTCGCTTCTTGACGGAGCTTGCGACGTTGAAAAGCTGGTCAAACGCGTCGGCGAGCTTGGACAAAACGCTGTCGCCATGACGGATCATGGCAACATTTTTGGGGCAGTCGCTTTCTACAACGCCGCCAAGAATGCCGGGATCAAGCCAATCATCGGCTGCGAACTCTATGTTTGCAAAAAGGAGGATCACCGCGCCGCGCCGGATGGGGATCAATACAACCACCTCCTCGTCCTGGCTGAGAACGATGAAGGTTACCGCAACCTGGTGAAGATCACGTCGGAAGCTTCTCTCCACGGCATGTATTACAAGCCGCGCGTGAGCAAGAAGTTCCTAGCCGAGCACTCAAAAGGACTGATCGGGCTCTCGGGATGTCTGGCGGGCGAGCTTTGTGAGCACCTGATGGCAGGGAAGTATGAGGCCGCGCGCGATACTGCCGGCAACTACCAGGACATCTTTGGCAAGGGCAATTTCTTTCTCGAGATCCAGGATCAGGGCCTCGCTCCCGAAAAGCAGATTCGCCCCGATCTTCTGCGGCTCCAAAAGGAACTAGGCATTCCGCTGGTTGCCACCAACGACAGCCATTACATCTGCGGTGAAGATTCCTACGCGCACGAAGTCTTGCTTTGCGTTCAGACCGCTTCCTCAATTCGCGACGAGAAGCGTTTCAAGTTCGATAGCAACCAGTTCTTTGTAAAGTCTGCCGACGAGATGCAGCGGCTGTTTGGCGAAATTCCCGATGCGCTTAAGCGGACGATGGCGATCGCCGAACGTTGCAACGTAAAGATTGACAAGGTCACGAACCCGTTCCCGAAATTCGAGGTTCCCGAAGGCGAAAGCCTCGACAGTTATTTCGAACACGTGTGCCGAAATGGGTTCGCAAAACGTCTGGAAATTATTCGATCGCTCCAGACCAAAGGTGAACTCCGGAAAAGCATTAGCGAATATGAGCAGCGGCTCTCGCGGGAAATTGACTGCATTAAGCAGATGAAGTTCTCGGGATATTTCCTGATTGTTTGGGACTTCATCCGCTACGCCAAAGAAAACGGTATTCCTGTCGGCCCGGGACGCGGATCGGCTGCCGGCTCTCTGGTTTCCTATGCAATGGGGATCACCGATATCGATCCGCTGCAAAATGAACTCCTCTTCGAGCGATTCCTGAATCCGGAACGCGTATCAATGCCCGACATAGACGTTGATTTCTGCATGAATCGACGTGGTGAGGTCATCGACTATGTCACGCGCAAATATGGACGCGAGCAGGTCGCGCAGATCATCACCTTCGGCACTATGGCCGCTAAAGCGGCAATAAAAGACGTCGGTCGCGCCATGGACATTCCCTATGGCGACGTGGATCGCATCGCCAAGATGGTCCCGAACACGCTAAACATCAGCATCGGGCAGGCGCTGACGGACTCGCCGCAGTTGCAGCAGGCATACGATAATGAGCCGCAAGTGCGTGAGCTGATCGATATCGCGCGCAAGCTCGAGGGCCTGGTGCGCAACTCGGGAGTGCATGCCGCCGGCGTGGTCATCTCGCCGCAGCCGCTCACCGATCTCGTCCCGCTGCACAGGACGAAGAACGACGAAATCGTTACCGCCTTCGACATGAAGGCGGTCGAGAAGATCGGGCTGCTCAAGATGGACTTTCTTGGGCTGACGACTCTCACGATCCTCGAAGATGCTCTGTGCCTGATTGAGCAAACGCGCGGTAACAAGCTCGATCTGCTGGCGCTTCCGCTCACAGACTCGATGACCTACGAAAAAGTCTTCCACACCGGATTAACTTCTGGCGTGTTCCAGTTTGAATCGCAGGGAATGCGCGACGTGCTGCGTCGCTACCAGCCGACGACCGTAGAAGATCTCACGGCTCTCAACGCGCTCTATCGTCCCGGGCCAATCCAGGGCGGCATGATCGACGATTTTATCGAGCGCAAGCACGGGCGGCGCAAGGTCGAATACGAGCTTCCCGAATTGGAAGAGATTCTGAAAGAGACGCTCGGCGTCATCGTGTATCAGGAGCAGGTCATGCAGATCGCCAACCGTCTCGCCGGATACTCTCTGGGCGAAGCCGACCTGCTGCGCCGCGCGATGGGCAAGAAAGATCCGGAGGAGATGGCCAAGCAGCGCAACCGCTTCGTCAAAGGCGCAATCGAACGCGGCTTCCCGGAGAAGAAGATCGTGAAGATCTTTGATCTCATGGAGCAATTTGCCGGCTATGGTTTCAACAAGTCTCACTCGGCTGCTTATGCCCTTCTCGCCTTCCAGACGGCATACCTGAAGACGCACTATCCAGTGGAATTCATGGCTGCTCTGCTCACCTCGCAGGCGGGCAGCACCGACGATGTGGTGAAGTACATCAACGAATGCCGCGAGATGGGCATTCCGGTGGAACCGCCGGACATCAATTTCAGCGCTGCCAACTTCACGCCGCATGGCGAAGCCATCCGCTTTGGGCTTTCTGCTGTGAAGAACGTAGGCCGAACCGCCATCGATTCTGTCCTGCAGGCAAGAAAAGAAGGTGGAAGGTTTTCTTCGCTGTTCGACTTCTGCGAGAGAGTCGATCTCCGGCTGCTGAACAAGCGCATTCTCGAGTCGTTGATCAAGAGCGGCGCAATGGATGCTTTTGGCACGCGCGCTCAGCTCATGGCCGGACTGGATCGCTCGATTGAGCGTGGTCAGAAAAGCCAGCGTGATGCCGAAATGGGGCAGCATGGACTCTTTGGCGTATTCGAGTCGGACACGCCACAACAGGAAGACCGTTTGCCGGAAGTTCCGGATTGGGACGAGCATCAGCGCCTCGCCGCCGAGAAGGAGATTCTTGGATTCTTCATCACCGGCCATCCGATGGAGAAGTATCGCGACAAGCTGCTTGATTTCAGCGCGCTCGATACCGCTGCGATCTGCGCAATGAAGCAAGGCACCGGTAAGGACGAGATCACCACTGCAGGCATTATCACGGGAGTTCGAGTTGTGAAGTCCCGAAAAGGCGATCTCTACGCCCAGGCGGTGCTTGAAGACATGGCTGGAGCAGTCGAGGCTATTGTCTTTCCTGAAGCGTACAAGCGGATCGGGGACAAGTTAAAGATGGAAGTTCCCGTCCTGGTCCGCGGGGCTGTGCGGGTAGAAGAGGGATCAAATCCCAAGCTCGCAATCTCCACGATCCAATCGCTCGACGAAGTCAAACCGAAGCTGCCGCGATCGCTCCGCATCCGCTTGCCGCTCGAGACTTCTCAACCAGAAACCGTGGATGCTCTTCATGATTTGTTCCGCGAACGCAGAGGCGATGCCAAGGTGCTGTTCAGTTTGGAACGTTCGGGTGATTTCATGGTGGTTATGGAAGCTGACGGCTATAATGTTCAAGCTGACCGAGCCTTTATTTCACGCGCAGAAGAGCTCTGCGGACGTGGCAGCGTTCAGGTCGTTGACTGACCGCCTCGCCCTCAGCGTCAACGCATTCGCCTATTCATGGACGCCGCTACTAAAGCCAGAAAAGACATCGAAAGTATCGAACGCCAGATTTCGCATTTGGAGTCTGTGCCCGGCGCCGATCTTGCGACCAAGCAGCAGCTCTATGAACTGCATCGTCAAGTCGAGTCGTTGCGCGGACAGCTCGATGCAGCGACCTCTGCGTGGCAAAAGACCGAACTCGCGCGACATCCGCAGCGTCCGTATTTTCTCGACTACGTCGAGCGAATCTTCTCGGATTGGAGTGAAATCCATGGGGATCGCCGCTTCTCTGATGATCCTGCATTGCTGTGTGGAATGGCTCGCTTTCATGGAGAAGAGGTGCTCCTGTTGGGAACTCAGAAAGGTCGCGATGCCAAGCAGCGAGTCCAACGCAACTTCGGCATGGCCAATCCTGAGGGTTACCGTAAGGCGCTGCGCGGGATGAAGCTGGCGGAAAAATTTAAGCGTCCGGTCATCAGCT
>DATLKS010000097.1:0-3603 GCA_035538255.1 Terriglobales bacterium | reverse complement strand
AAACGATTCCAACTTCCAGCACCCGCCTGCCAACTTGTTCCCTGGTCATCATTCTATGCGGCTCCCGTTTCTATGGTCGCTGGTTGCAGTCGCGGTACCAGCAACTGAATGACGAGCAATGCAGAGACATAGGCGGAAGCCGCTATGACGAAAAGTAGCGAATAGCTATGCGTGTGCTGAAGATGGAACCCGGTAAAGCTTGCGATGCACATACCGCCTACCGCCCCTCCAAATCCTCCGATACCAACGACAGAACCTACGGCTCGACGCGGGAACATGTCCGACGCGGTAGTGAAGATGTTGCAAGACCAGCCCTGATGCGCAGCGGTGGCGAGGCTGAACAATGCGACCTGCGGCCACAGTCCAGTTACGTGTGGAACCAAGACGACCGGCACCACGCACAGCGCGCAGATCAGCATCGCCGTTTTGCGAGCCCGATTTACGCTCCATCCTCGTTTGATCAGACTGGATGACAGCCAGCCTCCGAAAACGGAACCCACATCTGCAGCCAGATAGATCACAACCAAGGGCGGGCCAAGCTTGGTAAGAGTCAGGCCATGGGCCGAAGCAAAGAACTTAGCGAGCCAGAAAAGATAGAACCACCAAATCGGGTCAGTCATGAACTTGCCGAGCGTGAATGCCCAGGTCTGGCGATGCGGCAACAAGTGTAACCACGGAATGTGCACGGAAGGCTCAACGGGATCGCTTTGGATGTACTGGAGCTCGCTGGCTGAGAGCCTCGGATGCTCTTGCGGTCTGCGGTACAAAACCAGCCAGAGCACGAGCCAAGTTGCACTGAACAACCCGGTAAAGAGAAACGCCCAACGCCATCCAAGGTGCACTGCGATCCATGGGACGGTCAGGGGGGCAATAATGGCTCCAACGTTTGTGCCGGAATTAAAGATGCCGGTCGCCAGTGCTCGTTCCTTCTTTGGAAACCATTCCGTGACTGTCTTGATCGCTGCGGGAAAATTTCCAGACTCACCTAGACCCAGTACGGCCCGAGCAAAACCGAATCCCAATACGGAATTCGCCAAAGCATGTCCCATCGCCGCGAGGCTCCAGATCGAGATTGATGTGGCATAGCCGATTCGCGTGCCTACTCGATCCATAAACCGCCCCATGAGGAGAAGTCCCAGGGCGTAAGTGGTTTGGAATGCGGTGACGATGTATCCGTATTGGATCTCGTTCCAGCGGAAGATCTTTTGCAGATCGGGAGCAAGCAACCCGAGGACCTGCCGGTCCATGTAGTTGATGGTGGTGGCAAAGAAGAGGAGAGCACAGATACCCCAACGATAATTTCCTCCAGCTCGAGCATGCCTTGCCGCTTCAATGGCCGAAGCAGTCGGAGCGCATCCGGGTCGGTCGACTCTGGTTGAAGACTGTTGCAATTGCGCTCCTTTGGCCTGGCTGACTTATCGTGCCATCCATCCGCCATCGACACTACTACATGCCCATGAATATAGCTGCTCGCCGCCGAAGCAAAAAAGAGTGCAGCTCCGGACTGGGAGAGATCCGCCTCCATTGCTGCTGCCTTGCGTCCGACTCTCTCAACCTGCACGCAAGTTTGCTCCGGAGAACGCGAGTTCCCATGGGCAAACCGCGTCTGTACCGGCCTCTGCGAGCGCGATTGCCATAGCTGCGCCCAGGCCCGCCGAGGCGCCGGTGACCAGCGCAGTTCGTCCATCGAGCCTGAACTGATCGAGGATCACTCGACTATTTTCTGCTCGCTTCCAGGCCGGAACCGGATTGAGCAAATTCTGGCTGCACGTTCACTACGCCGAACTGGCGATCTTCGTTCTCGCGATGCGCCGCCATCGCCCACAGGAATCCGATGCGATGACCGGGCGCGGCAACGTTGGGGTGGTATCCGCGCGGCATCAGCACGGCGTCGCCATCGCGGACGATTGTGGCCAGCTCCGGCTCTTTCGTATCCGTGTAGACGAACTGAATACCGAATGCAGGCGCAGGCATCTGCGTATAAACATACATTTCTTCCAGCATCGCAGCGTGCTCATGCGGAGGCCAGCTCGTCCAGTTGCCTGGTTCCGAAATGGTAAGTCCGGCGAGGAGCCGTCCGGCTTGCACGTTCTTGCCGATCAAAATGTTCAGGTCACGCGTAGTAGCTGTTCCGCCCGCGACAAAATGCAGCGATTTGTCATTCTTAACGTCGGAATATCGAACCACCTGCAGGGGATACTTGCCTTCAACGTCGGAGGAAAATTCTGCGATATCGGCATGAGAGCGGGTTTCGAGCTGACTCGACGAACCGCGCGGAATGTACATAGAATCGCGCTCGCCCAATTTGAAACGTTCCCCGCCGACCGTGACCTCTACCTCGCCCGCAAGACAGATGAGCGCAGTCTCCTCAGCGCGGTTCTCAAACTGAACTTTCGGCGTGCCGGCATCCAGAATCGTCCGCGCATAGCACAAATGTTTCATCGTGCTATTTGCTGGGGTAATGAAGACCTTGCGTCCTTTATGAACATTGGTCTTGCGAAATACATTTCCTTCGCGAGTCAGAGGTTCGTTCAAAACGGGAGACAGCATACTCATGGCTTTGGTACTCCTGCAGCGAGAAACTCTCGCGGATACGGCCGAGGCGACCATATCCGCGCTTCTACGACTTCATTATCCAGTTAGATCAATGGAGCAAGCTACTCAAGTTCAATACGTGAGACGCAGCCCAAGCTGAAGCTGCCGCATGGGGCCTGCGCTTGCGGCAGGGAATTCGAACTTGAATCGTTCCCTAATCGGGAAGTCGCGAAAGAGGGCAAGATTGACACTCTACCCGATCAGCTATGTCACGTGCGTTTGTAACAAATCTCCAGCCTTTTCGCGCTCTGCTCTCATGTGCCGCATTGCGATACCGTGTATCGCGTTGCAAATCGAGAAGTAAAAGCTCGGCTTGCGCCGAGCGGTGTGCATTGCCTAAGCCCCAATTACTTGAACTTGCAGATCCTTCGAAAACTTCGCGTTCCCGGACGGCACCGTGCGCATTCCGAGCTCTCTTGAAAGCGCGTTGGCTATGGCGACGACCGACTCAGCCACAGCCGGCACTTTTTCGTGACTGAGCCGGAAGATCGGCCCCGAGACACTGATGGCCGCGATCGGACACTCCTCGACACTCCACACCGGAGCTCCCACGCATAGGACGCCTTCCTCATGTTCCTCGTCGTCGATTGCATACCCGAGCTTACGCACCTTGGCCAAGTCGGCGCGAAGATCTAGCATGTTGGTGATGGTCTTGCGGGTGAGCTGGGCCAGCCCGTGCTTTTGCACAGCGGCCTCCACCTGCCGCTCAGGGAGAAATGCCATGATGGCCTTGCCCACAGCAGTGCAATATGCCGGATTACGACGTCCGACGCTCGATGTAAGCCGCACGCTACGCGAAGGCTCGATCTTGTCGAGATACACAACTTCGCCGTCGTCATAAACGCAGAGGTGGCCGGTTTCGCCGGTTTCACGCACCGCACGCTCGAGAAATGGACGCGTACGCTCGCGCAGATCGAGTTGTCCGATCGCTTTCGTTCCCAGCTCGAATAGTTTGAGCCCCAGCCGGTACTTGCCGGTGTTTGAGTTCTTTTCAATGAGCCGGTGCCG
>DATLKS010000096.1:0-14418 GCA_035538255.1 Terriglobales bacterium | reverse complement strand
CATTTCATCCTTGGCGACACCGTCGGCATTCAATCCTAGGAACGACTCAATCCTCGCTACCTTTGTGTGCGAGAGTATGACCCCGACTAGCGGTGGTCAGCCAAAGCTTGGAGATCAGTGTGGCACGGCCGCCCTTGGCTGTGTTGCGAGCAATGAATCGCAGGTGAGGGCGCCTGCGCGACGAAGCAGGAGTGGAATTTGCCGACATTTAATCAGCTTGTGCGCAAAGGCCGGACGGCGCCACGATATAAGACCGCTAGCCCGGCGCTGCAGGAGTCGCCGCAGAAGCGCGGCGTTTGCACCCGCGTCTATACTCAGACGCCCAAGAAGCCTAATTCGGCGCTGCGCAAAGTAGCTCGCGTTCGCCTGACAAATGGGATCGAGGTCACGACCTACATCCCAGGTATCGGCCACAACCTGCAGGAGCACTCGATTGTGCTGATCCGCGGAGGCCGCGTGAAGGACCTCCCGGGCGTGCGCTATCACGTGGTTCGGGGGACGCTGGACACCGTCGGCGTTGCTAACCGCAAGCAGAGCCGCTCCAAGTACGGAGCCAAGAGGCCGAAGGCCTAAGTTATTGAAGGTAAAGACATATGCCGCGTAAAGGACATATAGCAAAGCGCGAAGTCGCCGCAGATCCGATCTACAGCTCTACTCTGGTGACCAAGTTCGTGAACTCGATGATGTACGAAGGCAAAAAGAGCACTGCCCAGGCGATCTTCTATCAGTCGATGAAGAACTTGGAGCAGAAGGGTGGAGATGAAGCCCTCAAGCTCTTCAAGAAGGCTGTCGAGAACTGCAAGCCGCTGCTTGAAGTGAAGACTCGGCGCGTCGGCGGCGCGAACTATCAGGTGCCGGTCGAGGTGAATCCCGACCGCCGCACATCGCTCGCGATCCGATGGCTGGTGAGCTACGGCCGCGCCCGGGGAGAGAAGGGCATGATCGATAAGCTTACGAACGAGTTGCTCGATGCCGCCAATGGACGCGGCGCAGCCATGAAGAAGAAGGAAGACGTCCATCGCATGGCCGAGGCCAATAAGGCCTTCGCCCATTATCGGTGGTGAGAGTCTGACGTTTTTGTCATTCCGAACGAAGTGAGAAATCCCTATCGCCACCATTCGTTATGGGTTCAGTAAGGATTCCTCGCTGCGCTCGGAATGACAAACAAGAAGAACCGAAAGAGCAAGAAAGTTTAGGAACACAGTGCCAAGACAGGTCCCATTAGAGCGTTGCAGGAACATCGGCATCATGGCTCATATCGATGCCGGCAAGACCACTACGACTGAACGCATCCTGTTTTATACCGGCATCACCCACCGTATCGGCGAGGTCCACGAAGGCACCGCCACCATGGATTGGATGGAGCAGGAGCAGGAGCGCGGCATCACCATTACGTCTGCTGCGACCACGTGCTTCTGGCGCGACATCCGCATCAACATCATCGACACCCCCGGCCACGTGGACTTCACCGCCGAGGTGGAGCGCTCGCTCCGCGTACTGGACGGCGCTTGCGCTGTGTTCGATGCTGTGCATGGCGTCGAGCCGCAGTCGGAAACCGTATGGCGCCAGGCCGACAAGTACGGCGTCCCGCGCATTTGCTTCATTAACAAGATGGACAAGATGGGTGCCGATTTCGAGCACGCCGTCGATACCATCCGCAAACGTCCCAACGCCCGCCCCGTCGCTATTCAGATCCCCATCGGACAAGAAGCTGCTTTTAAAGGTGTAGTCGATCTCGTCAACATGAAGGCGATCTACTGGCGCGATGAAACCATGGGCGCCAAGTACGAAGTCGAGGAAATTCCCGCCGAGCTGAAGAAGAAAGCCGAAGCCTTCCACGCGCAACTGGTCGAGAGCGTCGCCGAAAATGACGACGAGATGCTGCATAAGTTTCTCGAAGGCGAGACCATCACAGCCGAAGAGCTGCGCAAGTCGCTGCGCAATAGCGTGATCGAGCTCAAGCTGTTCCCGGTTCTTTGCGGAACGGCATTCAAGAACAAAGGCGTGCAGACGCTGCTCGATGCAGTCGTCGATTATCTGCCGTCGCCGCTCGACATTCCTCCGACCGAAGGCACCGATCCCGATCACCCGGAAAAGGTCCTCCAGCGCAAAGCCGATGACAACGAACCCTTCTCGGCGCTGGCGTTCAAGATCATGGCCGATCCGTTCGTCGGCCAGCTCACGTTCATTCGCGTCTATTCAGGACACCTGAAGACCGGCGACAGTGTCTTTAATACGACAAAAGGCAGGACCGAGCGTATTGGGCGGTTGCTGAAAATGCACGCCAACAAGCGCGAAGAGATCACGGAGATCTACGCCGGCGATATCTGCGCGTGCGTCGGACTGAAGAATGTCACCACGGGTGACACCATCTGCTCCGAAAAAGCTCCGATTCGACTCGAATCGATCGAGTTTGCCCAGCCGGTCATCTCCGTCGCAGTCGAGCCCAAGACCAAGAGCGATCAGGAAAAAATGGGCATGGCTTTAAACCGCCTGGCGCAGGAAGATCCCACGTTCAAAGTTCACACTGATCCCGATTCGGGACAGACGATCATCAGTGGCATGGGCGAGCTTCACCTCGAGATCATCGTCGACCGCATGATGCGCGAGTACAAGGTCGAAGCCAACGTCGGCAAGCCGCAAGTTGCCTATCGCGAGACCATCCGCAAGGCTTCCGAAGGCGAAGGCAAGTTCATTCGCCAGACCGGCGGCTCTGGTAACTACGGCCACGCCAAAATCAAGCTCGAACCGAATCCTGGCAAAGGCTACGAGTTCGTAAATGACATCGTCGGAGGCGTGGTTCCGAAGGAATACATCAAACCGATCGATCAGGGCATTCGCGAAGCGCTGCAAGGCGGCGTGCTCGCCGGCTATGAAGTTGTGGACGTAAAAGCCACGCTCTACGACGGCAGCTATCACGAAGTCGATTCGAACGAAATGGCTTTTAAGATTGCCGGTTCGCTGGCATTCAAAGACGCGGCCAAGCGCGCACATCCGGTTCTGCTCGAGCCGGTGATGTCGGTCGAAGTTGTGGTTCCGGAAGAGTACATGGGCACGATTATTGGCGACCTGAACTCGCGTCGCGGACGCATTGAAGGCATGGAGCATCGCGCCGGCTCGCAGGTAATCAAGGCCAACGTTCCGCTCAGCGATATGTTCGGCTACGCCACGCAGATGCGCTCGAACACGCAGGGCCGAGCGACTTACTCGATGCACTTCAATCGCTACGAGGAGGCGCCACGCGCGATCTCTGAAGAGATCATCGCCAAAGTGCAGGGGAAGGCCGGCGCTTCGAAGTAGTTTGGTAGCACGAGTTAACAGATTCAGCTTAGAAGCTTAGCCGCTAAGCAGCTTAGGAGCTTATTCAATGGCGAAAGAGAAATTTGACCGCAGCAAGCCGCACGTGAACGTGGGCACCATTGGGCATATCGATCATGGCAAGACGACTTTGACGGCCGCGATCACCAAGGTGCTCTCGAAGCACAACCCGAAGATCCAGTTCCGCTCGTTCGATTCGATCGACAACGCCCCGGAAGAGCGCGAGCGCGGGATTACGATCGCCACGGCGCACGTTGAGTATGAGACGCCCAACCGGCACTACGCGCATGTCGATTGCCCCGGCCACGCCGACTACATTAAGAACATGATCACGGGCGCGGCGCAGATGGACGGCGCCATTCTGGTGGTGGCAGCCACTGACGGTCCGATGCCGCAGACCAAAGAGCACGTGCTGCTGGCGCGTCAGGTCGGAGTGCCGTACATCGTGGTGTTCCTGAACAAGTGCGATGCGGTCGAAGATCCCGAGCTGATCGACCTGGTGGAAGTCGAAGTCCGCGAGCTGCTGAGCAAGTATCAGTTCCCTGGCGACACGCTGCCTGTGGTTCGCGGCTCAGCGCTCGGCGCCCTGAATGGCGAAGCCAAGTGGGAGAAGACGATCGACAAGCTGATGGAAGCGGTGGACAAGAATGTTCCGCTGCCGGCCAGAGACGTAGATAAGCCGTTCCTGATGCCGATCGAAGACATCTTCTCGATCTCTGGCCGCGGCACTGTAGTCACAGGCCGAATCGAGCGCGGCAAGGTGAAGGTAGGCGAGGAAGTTGAGATCGTGGGCTTCCGTGAGACGAGAAAGACGGTCGTGACCGGCGTGGAGATGTTCAAGAAGCAGCTCGATGAAGGCATCGCCGGCGACAACGCCGGACTACTGCTGCGCGGCACAGCCAAAGAAGACGTGGAGCGCGGCATGGTGCTGGCCAAGCCGGCATCGATCACGCCGCATACAAAGTTCAAGGCCGAAGTCTATGTGCTGACGAAGGAAGAAGGCGGACGCCACACTCCGTTCTTCAAGGGCTATCGTCCGCAGTTCTACTTCCGAACGACGGATGTGACTGGAGTGGCGGAGCTGCCTGCCGGCACAGAGATGGTGATGCCGGGCGACAACGTGGCATTGGTAATCGAGCTGATCACGCCGGTAGCTATGGAGAAGGGGCTCAGGTTCGCAATCCGCGAGGGCGGCAGAACCGTGGGCGCGGGAACGATTAGCGAGATTTTGGCGTAGCGAGGCTCGAAGAAGCGTTTCAGTGAAAGGCGTTTCGGGGTGAGGCATTTCAACACCCGAGCCCATGATGAAGTTGAAACGCATTTTCCTGAAACGAGGTACTTGAAAACGATGTTCTCTGAAGCGCTTCATTTGAAACGCAGTTTGTTAAAAAATGGCTGAGCTTCTCAAACAGCAGAACTTCTCGGGATTCGATCTCTCGAAATTGCAGGCCAGCTTGTACGACGTGAAGCTGGCTCGCGGGACTGACGAATACCTGGCAAGGTTCGTTGGTTGGGAATCGCGCACAGAGGAAGGGCACGACGTTGCACTCTTTGCGTTGAAGGTCGGGCAAGGCGAGCAAGTTCGCAGGCTTGTGTTCAAGGGTGGCGCGAAAATCGATGATCCACGGCGCTTGAAGACGCTGTTTACGCTGGTCTTCTCGGCGAGACGGTTTGAAAACGAAGAATTGATCCCCACCGAGCAAGAGTTGGAGATGGTGAAATAAGGATATGCGCGAAATCATTACTTTGCAGTGCAGCGAGTGTAAGAACCGGAACTACTCGAAGACCAAGAACAAGAAAACGACCACTGGTCGCATCGAGCTGAACAAGTTTTGCCGGTTCTGTCGCAAGCACACGTCGCACAAAGAAACAAAATAGGCGTTCGGCAGTTGGCGGTCGGCATTCGGCCAGTGTGACAGAATGGTGTTAGCTGAGAGCCGATAGCTGAAAGCTGAGAGCTTTTGAAGGGGCGTAAGCTCAACGGTTAAACTGCCGGTCTCCAAAACCGGACTTGGGGGTTCGAATCCCTCCGCCCCTGCCAGATTTTCTCGGGCAATTAGTCAGTTGCTGTTTGGAACTGATTACCGGCGACTAAAGAGTTAATCGCGGAACGCAGGTTCTTGCGAACCGACAAGGAAGCAGGCTTCAAGTGGGAAGTATTGAAACAAGACGCGCAAAGGCTACAACCGTGGCTGATGAAGAGAACATTGGTAGTCGGCTGAAGGCGTGGCCTGAGCGGACGAAGGATTTCCTCGACGACGTCCGGGCCGAGATGAAGAAGGTCAACTACCCTGGCCGGAAGGAAGTCCAGGCGACGACGACGGTGGTCATCATCACAGTTTTTGTCTTCGCGGCCTTCTTCTACGTGGTCGATACCGTGATTCAGTTTGGGCTGAGTCACCTGCTGAAGCTCTTCCACAGTTAAAGAATTGAGGTGCCGGCCGGCGCATCGGCTGGAACGATTAATGACAGAAGAAATCAAGAACGAAACGGCAGCGGACAGTGGCATAGCGCCGCCTCTCCCGCCCGACGCGGCGACAGCTGCAGGCGAGCAACCGCGCAATCCGAATATGAAGTGGTACATCATTCACGCCTATTCGGGCTTCGAGCGCAAAGTGAAAGAGTCGCTTGAGTCGCGCATCCAGGCGTTTGGACTGCAGGAGAAGATAGGCCGCGTGCTGATTCCGACCGAAGCCGTCACGGAAGTCCGCAATGGCAAAAAATATACCAGTGAGCGCATGTTCTACCCGGGATACGTGCTGGTTGAGATGGACTTAACCGGCTTCCGGGCAGGTGGCGAAGGCGATCACGTTTGGCACGTGGTGAAATCCACGCCTAAAGTTACAGGATTTGTTGGTACGGCAAACGATCCCACTCCGCTCTCGGAAGATGAAGTCAATCAGATTGTCTATCGAGTCGCGGTCGGCAAAGATAAGCCGAGGCTCAAGGTCAAGTACGAGAAAAACGAATCGGTGCGCATCACCGACGGTCCATTCGCCAACTTTAACGGCGTGGTGGACGAAGTAAACGAAGATCGCGAGACGCTGAAAGTGATGGTCACTATCTTCGGCCGCGCAACACCGGTGGAACTCGAGTTCGGGCAGGTGGAAAAGGTAGCGTAGGGAAATTTCGCGATTTCCTGATTTCGTGATTTCGCGATTTGAAATCACGAAACCACGAAATTTACAAAGAGTTTAAGAAGCAGAGGGAACGAGAAAACAGAATGGCTCCGCCAAAAAAAGTACAGACTCAAGTAAAGCTCCAGATCGCTGCGGGCAAGGCTACGCCGGCGCCTCCGGTCGGTCCGGCGCTCGGTCAAGCGCAGATCAATATCATGGAGTTCTGCAAGCAATTCAACGCCAAGACCAGCGGCAAAGACCAGGAAGGCCTGATCATTCCGGTGGTGATTACGGTCTATACCGACCGCTCTTTCACCTTTGTCACTAAGACCCCTCCGGCATCGGTGCTGCTCAAGCGCGCGGCGGCCGTGGCCAAAGGCTCTGGGGCACCAAACAAGGACAAGGTCGGCAAAGTCACCGAAAAGCAGGTGGCAGACATCGCCAAGCAGAAGATGCCGGACCTGAACGCGGCTAGTCTTGACGCGGCAATCAAGAGCGTTAAGGGGACAGCCCGTTCGATGGGCATAGAAGTGGTAGCATAGAAGCTTCGTAGCTGCGGAGCTTCGCTGCTTCGTAGCTACCGTCGCCAATACTACGGCCATGCAGCAGCAGCGCATGTGCGGTGGGAGACAGAGAAATGAGCAAAGCAGGAAAGAACATCACTAAAGCCCGTGCGGTCGTCGAGCAGCGTCCTTATAAACTGGACGAAGCGGTTCCCCTCCTCAAGAAAGTTAAATACGCCAAGTTCGACGAAACGGTCGAGGTAACGTTGCGTCTTGGCGTCGATCCTAAACACGCCGACCAGATGGTGCGCGGCACTGTCGTGCTTCCCCACGGATTGGGTAAATCAAAAAAAGTCCTGGTAATCGCAACCGGGGAGAAGCAGCGTGAAGCCGAAGCTGCGGGCGCGGACATCGTGGGCGGCGAAGAACTGGTCGAGAAGATCCAAAAAGAAAACTGGGTGGACTACGACGCCGTCATCGCTACGCCGGACACGATGCGGTCTGTCGGACGCCTGGGCAAGGTACTCGGTCCTCGCGGCTTGATGCCGAATCCCAAAACAGGAACGGTTACCTTCGATGTCGCGGCGGCAGTCAAAGAAATCAAGGCCGGCAAGGTCGAATTCCGCACGGATAAGACTGCTCTGGTGCATGTGCCCGTCGGCAAAATCAGCTTCGAGCCCAAAAAACTGGTGGAGAACGCTACCACCGTGATTTCAAGCGTCGTTCGGGCGAAGCCCGCCGCAGCCAAGGGCAAATACATCAAGGGCGTGACTCTTTCTTCGACAATGGGCCCGGGTATCGCGATCGATACCGCCCCTATTGAAGCGGCGGCAAAGGCGTAAGGATCAGCTACAAGGTTTCGAGGCCGGTGGTCCTCCGAAGCTGAACATCAGCTTGCGGTGCTCAAGCGCGCGCAAGCTTTGAAAAGGATTTGAAATGGCTGTCACAAGAGCAAAGAAGACTGAGCAAATCGATAAGCTCGCTGCCGACCTCAAACAAGTCAACAGCATGATCGTGGGCACCTTCGGCAAGCTGACTGTGGCCCAGGATTTCGAGCTGCGGAAAACCGTGCGCGCAGCTGGCGGCAAGTACAAGGTCGTGAAGAACACGTTGGCGCGGCGCGCCGCGCAGGGCACGGCTGCGGAAGAGGCGCTGAAGAGCCTGAAGGGTGTCAGCTCGATCGCTTACACCACAGGTGATCCAGTCGCGTTGGCGAAGGCTCTCACGAAGTACGTCGCTGACAACCCAGAATTCACGTTTAAGGCCGGCGTTCTCGAAGGCAAAGTTATTTCGATCGGCGAAGTAAAGGCGCTGGCCACCATGCCGAGCAAGGAGGAGATCTACTCCAAGCTGCTCTTCCTGATGAATGCTCCGGCGCAGCGGCTGGCCGTGGCGGTAAACGCCGTCGGACGCAACTTGGCGGTGGTGGTGAACCAGGGAGTGAAGGAAAAGAAGTTTATCGAAGCCGGCAGCTAGGAAGTTCGTTTTCATTCCGAACGCAGTGAGGAATCCCTCTCGAACCTACAAAGTGTGGATTCAGTAGAGACTCCTCGCTACGCTCGGAATGACAACGAGAGTGAAAACAAAAGTTTCGCTGCTTCACCAGGGTGCCTAGTCTGGGGCACACCGGAAACCTGAGTGGATCGGCAACTCCTCGGCGTGAGCCGACGAGATCTGGATCGGGTAATTGGAAATTTGCTGATTTGAGAATCAATTACCAAATTACCGATTACACAATTACTCAACTGTGATCCGGAAAAGAAGCGGAGACGCTTTGAAGTACCCGAATTCGGATTGAAAAGTTTAGGAGATTAGAAATGGCTGACATTCAAACGTTAGAAGATCAGATCGTTAACTTGTCGCTGCTCGATGCGGCGGCTCTTGTGAAGAAGCTCGAAGAGCGTCTTGGCGTTTCGGCTGCGGCAGCGGCTCCTGTTGTGATGGCAGGCGGCGGTGCGGCGGCGGGGGCGGCACCGGCAGCGGCAGAAGAGAAGACTGAATTCTCAGTCGTCCTCACTGCAGTTGGCGCGAACAAGATCAACGTGATTAAGGCCGTGCGCGAGGTTACCAGCCTGGGCCTAAAGGAAGCAAAGGACCTGGTTGATGGCGCACCCAAAACGGTGAAAGAAGGCGTCAACAAGGAAGAAGCCGAGAACATCAAGAAGAAGTTCACGGACGCCGGCGCGACAGTCGAAATTAAGTAGCCATAAAGGGGAGACCCCGGCCGATAGGGCCTGCGTCTCGCTGATGCGTGCATTGTGAGTCCAAAACGGCTTCTGCAGCATCAATATCATCAAGCTCAGATAGGCGGAAGCGATGAGTACCTGCTTTCGCCTGTTTTTCTCCTGTTATCGTCCTCGCTAGAGCACGTTTATGCCCACACTTGCAAAGGTGCAGGTGGTTTGGGCTATAATGTCTTGATTCGAGGCGGAATTCGGATTGATCAGAGGCGTGGGCAGCGCGGGCATAGGGTCCGCTGTCTCGCGTTCCTCATTGGGATTGAGTTCGCGGCGGCGGACTTCACACAGGCCTTAAGAACTGGCGCGGGAAACTGACAAATTACATTCTGTTTGCGCTTATCGCGGCGCCTACGCAGAGCTTTGCTTTTGCGCAGGTGCCTTCGTGTCTGTGTGCTGCTCCGCTCCTATATAGCTCAATTCCAATCGTTTTTCAAAATGTTTTTTCTCGACCGGAGTTACGGACGGGAACCGGTTGGGGAACACAAGAATTTAATGCGTCCTAAGGCTTGTAGTTGGATGCATTCCTTCCGTCCGGCGACTGATTACGAAACATACACAGGTGAGCTGACGCTCGTGGCAAGCGCGAAGCGCCAGCGCGGGCAGCCCGCTGCAGCGGGGGACGCCCACTAGATCTCAGGAGTGATATGCCTAACAATAACCACCTTGCTCGTCGCACTCGTCTTGACTTCAGCAAAATTCCGGCAACGATCCAGATTCCAAATCTGATCGAAGTGCAGAAGCGCTCCTACGATCGCTTCCTGCAGATGGATAAGCTGCCCAGCGAGCGCGACGATAGCGGACTCCAGTCCGTCTTCCAATCCGTTTTCCCAATTTCGGATTTTCGCAATGTCTCGCAGCTCGAATTCGTGGACTACGCTATCGGCAACTGGGAGTGCAAGTGCGGACACCTTAAAGGTCTTCACCACCTGCGCACTACCTGCCGCAACTGCGGAGCCACGGTCATCACTGACCCTTTCCATCCCGGAGAGGTTCTCTGCGGAAGGTGCGGAACCTATAACGCGAACACTCCGGATTTCTGCAATAAGTGCGGCGACCCCGTTGGACTCCAGCTCAAGTACGACGTAAACGAGTGCGAAGAACGCGGCATGACGTACTCTGCTCCACTCAAGGTCACGATCCGTCTCACAATCTTCGACAAAGATGCTGAGACCGGCGCCAAGAGTATTCGCGACATTAAGGAGCAGGAGGTCTTCTTCGGCGATATTCCGCTGATGACCCAAAACGGCACGTTCATCGTGAACGGCACCGAGCGCGTCATTGTCAGCCAGCTGCATCGCTCGCCCGGCGTCTTCTTTGAGACCGCCAACAATCGCACGTACTTCCTGGGCAAGATCATTCCCTATCGCGGTTCGTGGGTTGAATTCGAATACGACACAAAGAACACGCTGTACGTTCGCATCGACCGCAAGCGGAAATTCCTCGGCACCATCTTCCTTCGCGCTTTGGGCCTGCGTTCCGATGAGGACATCCTTCGCACGTTCTACACAGTCGATAAGGTCGCGATCCGCGACAAGAAGCTTTACTGGACCCTGGAGCCGAATATTGAGCGTCCGACCAACCTGCTTGGATTGAAGCTGGCACACAGCATCAAGACCAAAGGCGGAGAAGAAGTCGCGCACTCTGGCCGCAAGATTTCTCCCTCGGTACTTAAGGAAATTCAGAAGGCCAAGATCAGCGAGATCGAAATCGACAACACCGATCTCGAAGGTGCCTTCACGGCCGCTGATGTAGTGGATACGGCAAGCGGCGAGGTTCTGCTTGAAGCCAATACGGAACTTACTGTCGACAAGCTCTCAAAGCTGATCGATGCCGGAATCACTGAGCTGCATCTGTTCTTCCCCGAGCGCGATGATGTAGGCAACGTGATCTCCAACACCCTGCGGCGTGACTCGGTAAAGACTCCGCAGGAAGCTCTTATCGAGATCTACCGCAAACTGCGCCCCGGCGATCCACCGACACTTGATACTGCGACGGCGCTATTCCATGGCATGTTCTTCGATCCGCGCAAGTACGACTTCTCTCGCGTGGGCCGGTTGAAGTTCAACATCAAGCTATACGAGAAGAACGACCAGACTTCGCTCGATCAACGCACGCTTGAGCCGGAGGACTTCTACGCGACCATCCGCTACCTGCTGAAGTTGCGCAAGAGCATCGGGCTGGTGGACGACATCGATCACCTCGGCAATCGTCGTGTTCGTGCCGTCGGCGAGCTGATGGAGAACCAGTTCCGAATCGGTCTCGTCCGCATGGAGCGCGCGATTAAGGAAAAGATGAGCGTGTACCAGGAGATGTCCACGGCGATGCCGCACGACCTGGTAAACGCGAAGCCGGTGATGGCTGCGATTCGCGAGTTCTTTGGTTCATCGCAGCTGTCGCAGTTCATGGATCAGACCAATCCGCTCTCGGAGATTACGCACAAGCGTCGTCTGTCTGCACTTGGGCCGGGTGGTCTCTCGCGCGAGCGCGCAGGATTCGAAGTTCGCGACGTCCACCCCACGCACTACGGACGCATCTGCCCGATCGAGACGCCGGAAGGTCCGAACATCGGTCTGATCTCATCGCTGTCGTGCTACGCGCGCATCAACGACTACGGATTTATTGAGTCACCGTACCGTCGCGTGAAGGGCGCACGCGTGCAGGACTTCGTCCAGGTCGTCAACAGCGGTGACAGTGAGCACCGCGTTGGCGATCACGTAGAGCTGCATGAACTCGAGCGCGTGAACGAAGAGCTCAAAGGCAAGCGTAAGAAGCCTGCAGATTACGAGCCGTTTTCGTTCTACCTCTCAGCCTGGGAGGAAGACCGCCACGTCATCGCGCAGGCTAACGTCGAACTAGACGACAAAGGCCGTCTGGTAAACGAGCTGGTGAACGCTCGCAAAGCCGGGAACTTCGTGCTGGTTCCGCGCGAGGAAGTCGATTACATCGACGTAAGTCCGAAGCAGCTCGTTTCCGTTGCTGCCTCGCTGGTTCCGTTCCTGGAGCACGACGACGCCAACCGCGCTCTCATGGGCGCAAACATGCAACGCCAATCGGTTCCGCTGCTCAAAGCGGAGGCTCCGATCGTCGGCACCGGCATGGAAGGAGTCACTGCGCGTGACTCCGGAGCTGTCGTCCTGGCTCGCCGCAACGGCATCGTGGATTCGGTGGACTCCGAGCGCATCATCGTGCGCGTCGAGGGTGAGCATCATCCCACGCAGTTGTCGCGTGAAGTGGGAAGTGACATATATCAGCTGATCAAGTTCAAGCGCTCCAACCAGAACACCTGCATCTCGCAGAAGCCGATCGTTCGCAAAGGCGACCGCGTGTTGAAAGGACAAGTAATTGCCGACGGTCCTTGCACCGACATGGGCGAGTTGGCGCTCGGACGCAACGTCCTTGTGGCCTTCATGCCGTGGCGCGGATACAACTTCGAAGACGCGATCCTCGTTTCCGAGAAGCTGGTAAAAGAGGACTACTACACCTCGGTCCACATTGAGGAGTTCGAGATCGAAGCGCGCGATACGAAGCTCGGTCCGGAAGAGATCACGCGCGATATCCCGAACGTTTCCGAATCGGCGCTGCGCGATCTCGACGAGAGCGGCGTGATTCGCATCCGCGCCACTGTTCATGCGGGCGACATCCTCGTGGGCAAAGTTACGCCGAAAGGCGAGACGCAGCTCACGCCGGAAGAAAAGCTCCTGCGCGCGATCTTCGGCGAAAAGGCCGGAGACGTTCGCGATGCCTCGCTCACTTGTCCTCCGGGTATTGAAGGCACGGTTGTTGACGTGAAGATCTTCTCCCGCAAAGGTCAGGAGAAGGATGAGCGCGCAAAGGCCATCGAAGCTTCCCAAATCGAGAAGCTCGAAAAGAACCTCGCCGACGAGATTCGAATTCTCACCGACGAGCGCCTGAAGCGTCTTGACAACATCCTGGGTAGCAAGGAAGTGCAAGCCGATCTGCACGACGAGCGCACCAACAAGCGGTTGCTCACCAAGGGCGCCATTCTCGATCGCGAGACCATTGAACGTATTTCGACGCGCAACCTGAAGCGCATCAAGTACAACGACAAGGATCCGCGCGTCAATGAGCAGATCGACGAGATCGAGGAGATGACGTCGCGTCAGATCGACGTTCTGCGCAAGATCGTCAACGAGAAGATCTCGAAGCTGCAAAAGGGCGATGAATTGCCTCCCGGCGTGATCAAGCTGGTGAAGGTCTACATCGCCATGAAGCGCAAGCTCTCAGTCGGCGACAAGATGGCCGGACGCCATGGCAACAAGGGCGTGATCGCGCGCATTCTGCCGGACGAGGATATGCCGTACCTGCAGGACGGAACGCCGGTCGAGATTGTTCTCAATCCGCTGGGCGTGCCTTCGCGTATGAACGTGGGCCAGATTCTTGAGACGCATCTTGGCTGGGCCGGTCACGACCTGGGCAAGCGCATCTCGAAGCTGCTCGCCGAGAACTCGCGCGAGGAGGCGCTGCGTCGCGAGCTGCGGCAGATCTTCAAAGAGACGCCATATCTCAAGTCGCTTGCCGACATTGACGACGACACGCTGGTCGCAGTTGCTGAAGGAATGCAGAAAGGCGTGTTCTTCGGAACGCCGGTATTCGACGGCGCGACGGAGAAGGAAATCAAGTCGCTGCTCGATCAGTCAGGTTTGCCGACATCCGGCAAAACCGAACTCTTCGACGGCATGACAGGCGACAAGTTCGAACAGCCGGTGACTGTCGGCTACATTTACATGCTCAAACTGTCGCACCTGGTGGACGACAAGATTCACGCGCGCTCCATCGGACCGTACTCCCTCATCACACAGCAGCCGCTGGGTGGTAAGGCGCAGTTCGGCGGACAACGCTTCGGAGAAATGGAAGTCTGGGCGCTCGAGGCCTACGGAGCGGCTTACATTCTGCAGGAGCTGCTCACGGCGAAGTCCGACGACGTTTATGGCCGCACCAAGATCTACGAGGCCATTGTCAAAGGCGAAGCCGCTATCGAGCCGGGCGTGCCTGAGTCGTTCAACGTACTGATTCGTGAATTGCAGTCGCTGTGCCTGGACGTGGAGCTGATTAAGGCGAAAGAGCGTCCGGCGCTGGCAGCCGCAGCAGATTAGTTCGTGTTTTTTTTGTTTGTCATTCCGAGCGTAGCCTTCTCCCGGTTTTCGGGAGAAGGCGGAGAGAGGAATCCCTGTTGGCAGAAATGCTCTTGGGGTTTTCCGGCTCGGGTTCTGAAGCAGT
>DATLKS010000095.1:0-7770 GCA_035538255.1 Terriglobales bacterium | reverse complement strand
TCGGCCACGAAATACAAATGATCCACGAGCCGCATGGGCTGCTTCAGACGCGGATGCAGCATCGACTGCGCAAAGACCGCAGGCTCAAGTTCGCCCACGCGATCTACTAAACGCCGCCGCGCCACGCGAAACTCAGCCAGAATCTCAGCCAACGGGCGGGCATTATGATTGGCTTCATCCGTATTCCGATTGGTCAAGTCCGCGACGGTCAGCGTGTCTCCACCTTTAAGAAAGTCCTCCACACGTGCGATCCAAAGCGATTCAAGATCGAGCAGATGGCCAGCGTGCTCCTGAGCTGACCATTTACCTTGCGGCTTGGCGATCAATGTACGGTGCGCGACCCCACGCAGCATCTCTTCCAGCCGCGCTGCAGTGCCCCGCAGCCGGACGCAAAGGTTCGGATAATGCTCCACTGGAAACGTGAATTCGAACTTGCGTTCGAACCAAACTGGGACTGCGTTCGAGATCGTGTGCCTCACATCCCGTTCGGGCAGCAGGCCGGGATACCAAAGGAGTGTAGCAGGCATCCGGGCCAATTTTGTTCGCGGCTCTATGCGGCGCTCTTGCCGGTGAACATCGCTTCGTAAGGCCGGGCGTCGAATGCCGATTCGACGTGTGCAATCTTCCCGTTTTGGAATTGATGCCAGTCCGCCACTAGCACCGTGGCTTGCGCTGGCGCCCTCGTCTGCAACTCGAAAAAGACGGCAGCATCATCGCCCTCAGCGATAATCTTTCTGACATCCAGCCGCTCGGTTATTGACAGCAGTCCCTTGAGAGCTGCGAGATATTGATCAGCGCTGCGGTAAGTCTCGAAGATGCCGACGAAGATGAGATCATCTTTCAGGTACTGGCGCGCGCTATCGAGATCTCGATTGATTACAGCAGCGTAGAAATTCCTGAGAGCGTCTCCTGCGGCTGCCATGATCTATCCTGCCTTTCGTACCTGCGGCTGTGCGCTGCCAGGCAGTTTGCCGGCTACCATGTCATAGTCGGTGAACACTACATCTCCTCCAACCAGCTCGGGAGAGTAAACCGACTCGAAGCGCTTCACTGCGTCTGATTCACCGTGGCGCGCCTGCGCAGCCGCATCTTCGAATTTGAAAAGATGGACAAAGCGGGTGGGATCGTCCTTCTGCTGCCAGGCCAGGTACATCTGAGTGCCCGGCTCGTTTGCTTCGACATAACTGACAAATTCCTGAATTGCCTCTTTCACCTTGCCTATGGCCGAGGCTCTCACCTGATAGGCGCCGGTCTGATAAATAGCCATTGCGAGTCTCCTCAAAGTTTGTTTTCGGGTAGGTGTGCAAAGCACAGGTTGCGGGGAAAACCAATTTCGCATCCAATCTTCTCACTTTGTGCAGCGATCATGGCGTAAGCGGCCACTTCATCCCATGTTTAGCAGTCCGCAGCTCCCGTTTGTTATTGCATTCGAGATTGCTCGCCGCCGTTGAATTCTGGCGCGAGTGAAATGATGCCGAAACCTGGCGATCGCGACCATTTCTGGTCTACGTGCTTTCTCCACAAAACTTCGCGATAGTCTCGAAGAGGTGGTCGTGTTCACCCTTATGGACGAATGCGTTTGCGTAGCGATTAGCATCGTCAGGCATCCACGGCAATTCCGAAAGAATCACGATCGGAGCCAAGGGGAAACCGGCTCTGTCGTCGATCACCAGCACCGTGCCGACCCTCTTTTTTGTTCGGCTTCCGCTCTGTTCCGGTTCTTGCTGGGAACTCACCATCGTTCAATTTTATGATGTCAATTCGGCACCAGGAGTGAGCTGCTGCCGATTGGGCCACTGCCTTTGCTCCTGCCTTCTTGAATGAACCGCAATCGGCCTGGCTCATAGTCTTATCCGGTGTTGAAGAATCCATGCTGGCGGAGCACAATCTTTGATTGCGAGGTGCGCAGTGAGCAGTGTTTCTTCGCCTCTCACATCTACGGATCTCTGGCCCGAGCTGCATCTGGCCGAGTGGGCAGACACGCGCGACACCTTGCACATGTGGGCACAGATCGTCGGCCACGTGCGTATGGTGTTGTCGCCGCCTGTGAACCACTGGTGGCATGTCACGCTTTACGTAACCTCGCGCGGGCTGACGACCTCGCCAATTCCGTACGCGGAGCGCACCTTTGAGATTCACTTCGATTTTCTCGACCATCGGTTGGTGATCGCGACCAGCCGAAACGAATGGCGCGCGCTTAAACTGGAGCCGAAATCGGTTGCCGACTTTTACAATGAGCTGATAGGCTCGCTCAACGAGCTGCGCATTCAAGTAAAGATCCACAGCAAACCTGACGAGGTTCCCGATCCGATTCGGTTCGCGGAAGACCGCGTGCACCGCGCATACGATCCGCAGTACGCGCGCCGCTTCTGGCAAGTGCTGGTGGCGACGGATTCGGTGCTGAAGGAATTTCGCGGACGATTTATCGGTAAGTGCAGCCCGGTTCATCTTTACTGGGGCAGCCTCGATCTTTGCTGCACGCGTTTTTCCGGCAGACGTGCCCCGGAACGTCCCGGGGCTGATGCGATGACACGCGAGGCATACTCGCACGAAGTGATCAGCGGAGGCTTCTGGACGGGCAGCGGGGCAGTGAACGACGCCGCCTTCTACGCCTACGCCGCTCCCGAGCCGCAGGGCTTCCGAACTGCGCGCGTGCTGCCTGCTGCCGCAACTTACAACGAGCCATTCGGAGAATACATTCTGATGTACAAGGATGTTAGGCATGCGCCTGATCCGAAGCAGGCGCTGCTCGACTTCCTGCAAAGCACCTACGATGCGGGCGCAACGCTTGGCCGCTGGGACCGCGCGGCGCTCGAGCGTTAGCCCTGAACGGGGAGTTCGGCGGCAGGCCAACAGCGCGACTGTTGCCATATGAGCAAAAAGCCCAGTTCAGGCCATTAGATCAGCGTAAAATTTCAACTCTATCCCAAACAGGCACTCATGAAGTCGCAACCGCTGATTATCGAATCCTTACCTGGTACTCCTCGCGATCAGGGGGTGCTTTGTCTGCGAGGCCCGCTGACGATGGAAAACGTCTCCCAATTCAAAACTGCAGTGCAGCGAGAAGAGGCGCCGAAGATGATCCTCGATCTGAGCGAGGTTCCTTACGTTGATTCAGTGGGACTTGGATCTATCGTGAGCGCATATGTATCGCTGCAAAAGTCGGGACGGTGGATGGCCTTGGTGGGCGTGAATGATCGTGTCTCGAAGCTGTTTGAGATTACACGGGTCCAAGACCTCTTCCTGACTTTTCCCAATGTGTGGGACGCGATCGACGCTCTCGCCAATTCAGCAAACGCTTAGGCGCTGCGCAGCCCTCTCCTGTTCGCTTTTCAATCGCGTGGATCGGTCGATTGACGATCCAGGAATGCTTCCAGCACCTTACGTCGCTTACTGATCAGTTCAAGGGTAAACACAAGCGTGGAAACTCGCCTGAGGTCCACCGCGGATGAGTCGCGCTGAAGTTCGCAGCAGGATTCGAATAGCTCGCTGGCAAACTTTTGATTGAGACTGCGCAGGGATTGGAGTTCGTGGCGCTGTCGAGCAGTGTCGATGAACTGAACGGGTAATGAATTGTGATCGGGCACGTCTGAATCGCACATTGGGTTCTGCACCTGAGGTTGGAAGGCTTGGGGTTGTCCAGCAGGGAAGCCCAGTCTTGCGTCTCCATTTTCCTGAATGATTATTAATATGAGACGCCAAAGCGCGCCAGGCCGTTGCCGCACAAATTGTGTGTTGGCCAGCAACCTGCGTGGCGTATCAAACACATATTCGAAGCTAGCTAGGGCTTTTACATCGACTTGAATCGGATCTGACTCTGAAATGAAAAGCCTTCGCTGCCGGCGAAAGCCGATTCATTTTGATCAACTGCTCAGGTCAGGAACCCTCGTTTACGGCGGAGAGGTGAGAGGCGACAGCTTTCCATTCTCCTTCTTGTTTGACAAAGGGTATCGGTAAATCGGACTTTATTCGGAAGAGGTTTGCCTTTGAACGTGCCGCTCTGGCTGCCTACTCCAGTCACCACTGCCGCATCGCCATACAGGTGAACGTGCAGCTCGTCGTTCTTTACGGAATCAAATTTCAAGTCACCTGATTTGAGCGCGGAGATGTCCGCCTACTTGTCTGTGACATTGCCCAACTCGTCGGTCTCGACGTACTCGTCTGCCAAAATGGAATCCACAGTTGCAGCATCGCCTTTGGCAAGCGCAGCCACCCATTTGTTTTCAATATCCTTGAGCGTCTGCTCGGTCGCACTGTTTCCTTTGGCCGCTTTCTTTTGTGCTGATACAGGGGCCGCAATTACGAGCACCATCAGAACGATCCCTATCGTTGTGACTTTTCGGAACATTCGACCATCTCCTGACGGGCAGCTATTCAACCCGCCAAGCGCCAGGACGTCAAGTTTCATCTGAGAGCTGGCACTTCACAAAGAGGTTGCAATGGTGAAACATGCGAAACTAGCCGGATCGTTTCCTTGGCTTAAGTTCATGTGTTGCCCTAACCGCCTGCCGCTTGGCAAACTTGTCTCAGTGGCATGCGTTCCGCGATGATCAGCGAGGAGGGCGCACAATGACACCGAAGCTGGAGATAATTCTGAATGAATTTCGCGCGGAGATGCCGCCGACACGACGTGTGCTGGAATGCGTCCCTGGCGACAAGCTTGGGTGGAAGCCGCATGCCAAATCGCGTTCGCTGGGCGAGTTGGCAGCGCACATCGCCGGCATTGCCGGCATGGCCGAGAGGATCGCAACCACAGACGGGTTCACTCCTGGCGGACCCTCGCCTCTTCAACTCAAGACTATCGAGGAGATCCGCGTGCGCTTCGAACAGAATGTTCATAGAGCCGAAGAGGCGCTCAGCAAAATGAGCGATGAAACCGCGACTGGAAAATGGCGGCTCGTTTTCCAAGGTAAGGAAATCTTCAGCAGACCGCGGGTGGACGCGCTGCGCAGCAATGTCCTCAACCATCTTTACCATCATCGCGGACAGATGTCGGTGTATCTGCGTTTGCTCGACGTGCCGGTCCCGGCAGTGTACGGTCCCACCGCTGACGATAATCCGTTCCTATAACCGCGAAGCAAGGAAACTGCCGCGGAAGCGAGTGTACGCTTGTCTCAACACCTCCGCGGATTCAGGCCAGAGGCTATTCATTGCGCAGCGCGATCATGGGATCTGCTTGCGAGCAGCGCCAGGCTGGCAGCGCCGCTGCCAGCATAATGATCGGCGCCACCAGCGCCACTACTCCCGCGTAAGTGGCGAGATCCGTGCTCTTAAGGCCGAAAAGCATGCTGCGCAAGAGGCGCCCCAACGTCAATGAGAGCAGCACGCCAGCGACTATGCCCAGAGCTGCCATCTTCGAGGCGTCGCCGAGCACGAGACCAACGATGCTGCCCGGCTGCGCGCCCAGCGCGGAGCGCAAACCGAACTCTGACGTGCGGCGCGTCGTAACGTAGCTCATCACAGCGTACATGCCGGATATCGATAGCAGCAGCGCCAACCCGGCGAAGCTGGTGGCCAAGGCGCTGCGGAATCGTTGTGCGCTGACAGAATCTTTTACCAATTCGGTCATCGTCGTGAACTTGGTTGCGACCTGAGGATTCATCTCCCGAATCGTCTTCTGCACGACCGGGAGCATTGCGTCGGGATTCCCCGAAGTGCGGACCACCACTTCCACTTGGTCGGCGCGCTCAGGATGTTGCCCAAGTGGCACATAGAGCGCGGGACCGGGTTGAGAAGCTGGGGAATCCTGGCGAACGTCGCTGACTACGCCAACGATGGTCATTCCTTTCATCGAAACCAAATCGAAGCCGCAGCCAATGCGATGACCGAGTGGATCCTGATTCGGGAATGCTTTGCGCGCCAGCGATTCACTGATGATCGCGACCAACGGGCGATCGCCGGTGTCGCCGTCGTTGAAATCGCGTCCGCGCAACAGCCTCATGCCAATGATTGAGAAGTAGCCAGGACTTGCAGCGCTGAAATCTGCATGCGGAAGGCTGCGAAAGTCTGAGGTCGAGAGTACCTGCTGGAATGACTGACCAACGTCGACGGCCAGATATCCATTGGAGCCGTACTCGCCGGTTGGCAAACCGTATGCGTCGGCAGCGCCGATTACACCGGGAAGATGCCGCAAGCGGGCGATCAACTGCTCGAAGAAGCGCCCTGCTGCCTCGTGCTCCGCTGGAGTATGCGCTGGCATGTCGGCGTAGGCGACTAGTATCCCCTCTGTGCGATAGCCCAGGTCGGCGCCATGCAGCGCCAGCAAAGTGCGGAAGAGCAGCCCTGCGCCTACGGCGAGCACCAGAGAAACGGCGATTTGAGCGATAACCAGTCCGCTGCGCAACCTTGACGAACCACCGCCAAGCAGTAGTCCGCGAGTGCCGCCTTGCTTCAATGCGTCTTGCAGATTCACGCGCGTGGCTTGCCATGCCGGCACTATTCCGAAGAGGAAACTGGTCGTCAGCGCCGCGGCGAGTGCAAAGACCAGGACACGCCAGTCGAGCGTGATCCCGGTCAGCAGCGTCGGCGGCACGAAGCTCGCGCCCAAGCTGAGAAGTATCTTCGTCGTCACGAACGAGAGCTCAATTCCGAGCACTCCCGCCAGCATCGCCAGCACTGCGCTTTCCACCAGCGATTGAAGAATCAGATCACTGCGCCTGGCGCCGAGCGCGCTTCGGACGGCCAGTTCGCGTGAGCGAGCGGTTGCGCGTGCCAGCATCAGGTTGGCCACGTTGGCGCAGGCGATCAGCAAAACAAGTCCCACCGCGCCCATCAGGATGAAAAGCGTTGAGCGAATGGTCGATGAAAGTTGATCCTGAAGAGGCGTGACCGTAAACGTCTTATCCCCGTTATCGCGAGGAAATGCGGCAGCCAGGCGCGCTCCCAGTGCCTGCAAACGCGCGTTCGCCAACTCCAGGGAGACTCCGGCCCGCAGCTTTGCGACGGCTGAATAGTTATAGCTATTGCGGTTTCCCCGGTTTCCCGGAATGGGCGACATCGCAGCCCATACTTGTCCCTTATCGGGAAAATCGAACACCGCGGGCAGAACGCCCGCAATTTGATATAGCTTTCCGCTGATGCCAATTGTTTGTCCCAGCGCAGCAGATGCCGATCCGTAATTCCGCTGTGCGAAGGCGAGACTCACGACTGCCGAGCGCTCCGCGTCATCGGGCGTGAATAGTCTGCCCGCCAGCGGCGCAATCGAGAACACATGAAAGAAGTTTGTATCGACGAAGGCAGCCTGAACAAATTCGGAGCTTTTCGCCACCTGTACACCCATCTCCCAGTCCTGATAGAAACTCAAGGCTTCGAATGAATTCGTGTCCGCGCGCAGGTCTTCCAGATCGCCGCTGGTACTGCGCCACTTGGAGCGGCCGGTATCCGTGAACTTTGTATTGACCGCTACCAGGCGTTCGACGTCCGGATATCGCAGCGACTTCAGCACCACGCCATCGAGAACCGTGAACATAGCGGTAGTCGCACCGATTCCCAGACCAAGCGTCACAATGGCGACAGCGGCAAAACCCGGATTCAGCCGCAGCATCCGGCTGGCATAGCGCAGTTGATGTGTGAAAGGCATGGCCGCTCCAGACAAAGGAATGGACGAAGCACCAAGCAATTTGTCAGCCGTTCCGAGGCAGAAAACCTACAAAGTTGTCACTCGCCTGTGTACCAAGAGGAAGTAAAGAGATACGGCAATCAGCAGCAGACCGTTGGCCGTGAGCACAATGGGAGCGGTGAACGCGGGAACCATCCATCCGGAAACCAGAT
>DATLKS010000094.1:0-1721 GCA_035538255.1 Terriglobales bacterium | reverse complement strand
GACCGCCGCGCTCTCGCATTCCAAGTACCGGAGTCTTGCCAACAGAGCCGCGCCCGATTTTCAGTTTGTCCGCTTCGTGCTTGTTGATTTCCAGACCGCCAATGAAAGTCTCGTCGATCTCGACGGAGCCACGCAGTTTGTCCAAGTCCTTGCCGCACGCTTCGCGGAGACGGTGAAGGACGAACCACGCGGATTTCTGAGTGATTCCGATTTCCTTCGCCAGTTGCATCGAAGAGATGCCCTTGCGTGCCGTGACGAGCAGGTACATCGCGTAGAGCCACTTGTGGAGTGGGACATGCGACCGCTCGAAGATAGTCCCTGTCCGCACGGTGAAGTCCAGTTTGCAAGCGTTGCAGCGGTAATAGCCGTCTTTGCGGACGGTGATGCGCTCTATGCTCTTGCACTCCGGGCAGGTGACGCCATTCGGCCAGAGACGGCCTTCGAGATATACGCGGGCCGAGGCTTCGTCGGGGAACATCTCGAACAGTTTGAAAGTGCTGATAGTCGAGCGACTCATTTAGTATCCCTTCGCTCCGCCAACTTCTTGGCCGTTGAGGTAAACGACGGTTCCGCAATCCGCTACGGATTCGTGAAGGGAGGACACTTCCCACGTAATGTCTTCTTCCTTCATGGCGAGGACTTGACTTCTAGCTGCTTCTGGCGAGGCGGCGCGAACTTTGACGGTGCCCGAAACTATGGCATCCGCCGACAGCGTGACCTCATAGTCCTGCATCTTCGGCCTCCGAAGCGTTTGGTTCACCAAGCGCCTGTTTTACACGGTCATCGTCGCCTTCGTATGGGTCGCAGCACTCGACCCGGACATTGCCTTTCCAAATGGAATAGGAGCGAAGTTTGTCAAAGCGTACGCAGCCACGGGCTTGCTCTAAAGTCTCAAACGTACCGTGGGACTCATCGGTATTCAAATCGAATACTTCGTAGGGTTCCATGCTGAGGGGGACTGAATTGAATCGGTCGGCTGCCATGTGTGTTACCTCCATGCTCGAAGTGTACTTAACTCCCTCACCGTTGTCAAGCATTATTTTAGGGAGTCAGGTATATAAATCCCTTTTTTTTCTGCGAGCGACGCGCTGACCTCTGAGGGAGTCATCCTTTAGTAGGTCATGCTTGCTCTGGCGAGCCTCACGGCATTTTTACCGAACGCCGCTCGCAGAAAAACTTTCACGCCTTGAGTGCTTGTAAGTCCTCGCGAAGCGCAGCGATGTCCAAATGATTAGGAGCTTCGCCGTTGGCGTCGAGCCATTCCATGGAGACTAGTGCGTAAGCTTCGTCGAGATATTGTGTGACCCACGCATTCGTCATCTCTCGAAGCTTTCCCCAGGTTACGCAAGTGAAGCCGGCGCGGCCGTAGCCAAGCACTGGAACACTGTGTCCTCCATCGATGCCGCCATCGTCTGGAACGAGGTCCCAAGCTTTACCGTTGCTGAATTGGTCCATCGCTACGTTGGGGATTTGCACGCCAACGTCGATTCCGCCGAACAGGTAGATGGCTTGGCGCAGATGCAAAGGATTGGTGTAATCGACGGCAACCCATCCGTCGATCTTATGTCCCGCGAGTCCTGTGGATTGCCACCACGCTAGAAAATCGGTGATGGCCGCACCATTGTCCGTAGACATATCGCCAAGAACGTAACCGGCTACGGCGGAATACGCTGCGATGACATCGGCATCGGTGGGCGAGAGTTCCTTGCTGCCATGCGCCG
>DATLKS010000093.1:0-1911 GCA_035538255.1 Terriglobales bacterium | reverse complement strand
CACCATATGTTTCGACCAGAGTCGCCAACTTGATCTGAGCTTGACCCTGCGTCGCGCACTCGCTCCCGAAGGAGACTCAGTCCTATATCAGGATCGCGTCATTCACGTCGCATCGTGGGCCGCCAAATTCCTGTTCAGCGGCGAACAACTGGACCAACCTGTCGAGCGACTTTCTGGAGGCGAACGCGCCCGTGTGCTGATTGCTCAGCTCATGTTGCAAGCGGCCGACATTCTTCTGCTGGATGAACCCACCAACGACCTCGACATCCCCACCCTCGAAATCCTCGAACAGAGCCTGCTCGAATTCCGTGGTTCTCTCGTCTTGGTCACGCATGATCGATACCTCTTGGATCGAGTGTCTACTGTCGTACTTGGCCTCGATGGTCGAGGCGGTGCAGGAAGCTTTGCGGATTACGGTCAATGGGAAATTTGGCAAACAGAACGCAGGCGCACCCAGAACGAGACGATGACATCATCGCCGCCTATTCCAGGTTTCTCTGCTCCACCAGTACAAACACAAACGAAGCTCTCCTACCTCGAAGCACGCGAATATGCCGGCATTGAGCAGCGTATTACAGACGCCGAGCAGAGGCTACAAAGCAAACGTGCCGCACTAGAAGATCCCGCAATTGCCAGCGACGGTCCCAAGCTCGTTACCGCTCAAGCTGACATGGAGGCGGCACAAAATGATCTGGACACGCTCTATGCACGCTGGGCGGAGCTGCAGGAGAAAGCTGAGCGATTGTCCTCCCGATGACCGAGATGAAATCGCACTGAACTCAGCCGGTATCGTTTGCTGGCGATTGGTGGGTCAGCGGGAAGCTATCCAGAAACGGGCTTGGAGTCCCCGAGGGCGACTTCTGGCCCGCCTGGTTCTCCCATGGTTCAACTTTCGGATTGCCGAAATACAGACCAAGACGGTCGCGGATTTGGTCGGCTGAAATCGCGGATAATAGCGCTCTAATGGTTTATGGCGCACCAGTTGAATCGCGCTGGCTCCGACCGGAACCGCGCCGCAGTTTGCCACCTCAGGTCCTACAGAAGATCGTAAAACTCGCCTTCCCGCATTCCAGCCCATTTGACGTACAGCCTCTCACTGAAGGGTTTCGCAGCGCGAATTTCAGAATCCAGCTGAACTCGACACCGGAATTCGTCGTGCTTCGTGTCTATGAGCACGATGCGACGCTCTGCTGCAAAGAAGTCGATCTCTTCAACTTGACTAGGCACTCCGTTCCAATTCCCGAAATTATTCACGCCGAGCCTGACGGTGTGAATGAAATTCCTCCGTTCGTAATTCTGCGCTATGTGGAGGGGGTTACCTTCCGTGAACTGAAGCGCAACGGAGATGCCAATGCGATTTCCGAGGCGTCCTACGATGCTGGCCGAATTCTGGCATTGATTAGTCGCGTAACATTTCCAAAACCGGGATGGCTTGGTCCTGGACCCAGCGTGACCGCTCCCCTCCTGGAAGGCGCAGACCCCTACCCGCGTTTTGTTGATTTGTGTCTTTCCTCCGCAAATGTACGGCAGCGCGTGAAGCCAGAATTGCGGGAGTCGGCCTCTGCATTGGTTTGGTCGTTTGCTAAGCAGTTCGAGAATCTGGACAACGAGACTCACCTGGTGCACGGCGACTTTGGTAACCGGAATGTGCTGGTGCGACAGATTGCGGGAGTCTGGAGGGTGGCTGCTGTGCTCGACTGGGAGTTGGCACTTGCAGGCTCTCCGCTTACCGATATCGGCCACCTTCTGCGCTATGAAACTTGCTCCCGCCCTAAATGCGAGCCGCACTTCTCGAACGGATATTTGCAGGGAGGTGGCCGGCTGCCGTGCGGCTGGCGCCGATGGGCACGCATCCTGGATATGATCGCCTTGTGCGAGAGCTTGACCCACCATGACCTACCGGGCTCCGTT
>DATLKS010000092.1:0-6335 GCA_035538255.1 Terriglobales bacterium | reverse complement strand
CCGCTCGACGGACGCCCTCAGTCGTAGCTCCGTATACAAGATGGGACGCGAGTCCGTACACGTGTGAAAACAACGGCGCTTCGGTCGCCTTCCCTGATAACCCCAATTTCGGCACGACAATTTCATCGGCAATGACAAATAGAGCCGCACCAAAACCTGTACCGAACCCGCGAGGAGCGATCTCCGGGAACAATTCCGCCGCGACGCCGTACACTGCGCCCATTGCAGTTCCGAATGCGTAATGGACGATTGGGCCGACTTTCTTTTTCTGTTCCTTATTCAGCGGACGATCCAGCAGATTGCGGCTCACCTTGTCCGCTGCCTTCATCGTCGCGTCTTCGGATTCGGTCTGAGATTCTCTTTGTTGCTGCTGCTGTTTGGGCTTCTCTTGTAGCCGTTCAGATGTTTTAGACCAGAGCGCCTGGAATTGATTCATCGTCCAAGACGCGATCAGGCCCCCAGCCAGTCCCGCCAGCAGTCCGCGTGCAATGCGCCGAGGTTTTCCAGCCATATGATTGCCTCCGCTACCGTTTTAGATGAAGTGTTGCGAGCGTATGCTGTTTCACCAATTTCGTGATCACAGGTGTTGATCGATGAACGCGTGCAATCGCTCGCTGTAGCCCATCGGAATTTCGAATGTCCGTTCGTCTGCGACAATCACCAGCATCCTCCGCGTGCTGTCGTACACTGCGGAGCAGCGACGGCAGCCGCGAAGATGTTTCTCTATCTTCTGGCGCATCTCGGGCGCGAGCTCGTCATCAAGGTAATTCGAGAGATTGGCAATTACCGTTTTGCAGCGGACCATGGATTTTTCCCTTTCAAACGTTCCCAAAATGGAGTCTTCGGCTTGCCGAATACCGGAGTCAACGACTCGCGCATCATCAGTCGTGCACGATGAAGCCGCACTTTAACCGCTGGCACACCGATTCCCAATATCGCCGCGCATTCAGTCGCGCTCAACTGTTCTACATCGCGCAGAACAAACGTCTCGCGGTAAATGTCGGGCAGTGAGTGTAAAGCACGAGCGATGTGCTCGCCGATTTCCCTTCGTTCTGCGGCATCTGAGGGTAGTTCGCGCCAATCAGCGAAGTCGCGCGGCATGAACGCCTCTTCCGCATTGGGGTTCGCATTCCCATCAAGCGGCTCGAACAGACTGGCGTGCTTGCCACGTCGCTTAAGCCGCGCCTCGTTAACCGCGATCTGCAATAGCCAACCTTTGAATTTTTCCGGATCTGCAAGCTGATCGAGGTGCATCAGGGCTTTCAGCATCGTCTCCTGGGCGGCTTCTTCCGCATCGGCATGATCGCGCAGGATGCCATATGTCGCGATGAAGACGGCGCGCTCGTACGGTCGCACCAGCTCATGGAAAAGCTGACGCTCTCCAGCTCTGACGCGCAGTACCAATTCGGAATCGCGGCGCGCCAGCGGCGGAATGGATTCAGCGGCCAAAACGGACCAATTTGCCTCCTGTATGCACGATACCCGAGCGGGAGCAAAGGTTACCGAGTCGTAATTCAACTGATCCCACGCTCGGTAACCTCCACGCTGCGGATGCATCTCAACACCGGAGGCGTGCCATGGTTCAGCAGAAGAAGGTCACAGTTTTTTCGCAACCCGGTTGAATGTTCTGCCAGTCAACGAAAGAGTTTCTTTCGAAGCATGGGATTCAGTTCGACGACAGGAACATTGCTGCTGATCCAGGCGCGCTTGACGAGCTGCGGAAGATGCACGTCATGACAACTCCGGTCACGAAGATCGCCGACGCGGTGATCGTGGGCTTCGACGAGGAGAAACTACGAAACGAGCTGGAGATCAGCGGGTAAAGCCGCGCTCCTGCGATCTCTTGATTTGCGCCAGCGTCTCGTCTGCTTTTGGGATGTCAGGAACAGACTTGCTTACCCGACGCCAACGCTCGCGTCGTTCAGGATCGATGAGCACAGTTGTACGGATCGCAATGTCAGAGCCTGGGTGTTCCTTGGCGTGCGATCCCTTTTCATGTAGCAGACCGTATTGGCGGATGACATTTGCGTCCGGATCGCTCAGCAGCGTGATCTTCCGCGCTCCGGCCTTCTCCCATGTCTCGCGCGTGCGCTCCTGGTCGTCAACGCTGATGCCGATAATGCGAACGCCCAATTTGTCGAACTCACTGCTCCGCTGCGCGAACTCGCGCAGTTCCGTCATGCAGTACGGTCACCAGTAACCACGGTAAAAGAAAAGCAGCACCCAATGCCCCCGCTGGTCTGACAGCTTAAAGTCGTTCCCATTCTGGTCTTTCAACGTGAAATCTGCGCCGCCTGGCCGGCGGCTGAGGCGATCTGAGGCTTGGGATACGGCTTGGCCTGCGGCATAGCGTCGCCGACATACAGCAGAGGAAGAAGAGCAACGGCCAGAGCTGATCGAGAACAGCTGTTCATCCATTCAGATGATACACAGCCAAGAAAAAGGTTACGGACAAACGAGAGCGCGAATTTTCCAGAAACCCGGTTACCTTTCGCGAGCAAGGGTATCCCCACTTATATCGAGAGAAAGGAGGTTTGCAATGCGACCTTTTAGCAGGAAGAGAATGGCCGCGCTGATGCCGGCCTTGCTCGGCGTCGCATCCCTTATCGCGTTCGGGCAGCAGGGCCAGCCTAGTCCTGACCAATCTCAGCCGGCCCAATCGCAATCTTCTGAACAGCAACCGATGCAGATGAAGAGCATGAGCGCCGAATCGGAACTGCTGTCGAAGATGCATATGGCCAATCAGATGGAGATCAAGGCTGGACAGCTTGCGGAGTCGAAAGGAACAACACCGGCGATTCGCACCTACGGTCAATTGCTGGTTCGTGACCACAGCTACGCCGATAAGCGAATTACCGATCTGGCGAAGCAGCAAGGCATTCAGCTCATGCAAACGCCGATGCCGAACTCACCTGACGAGAAACAGAAGATGGACATGCAGAAGCAGATGATGGCTGGCTTGGAGCAGGCGCAGGGAGCCGATTTTGATCGCCAGTTCATTGAGTTCAACGTGAAGGCACACGAGATGGCGGTAAACATGGTCAGCATGGGGAGTCAACAGTTGAAGCCCTCACCCGTGAAGACGCTTGCCAGCAAGATGGTGCCGATTCTAAAGCAGCATGGCGATATTGCTCAGCACCTCGAACAGCGCCAGGTCGCAAGTCGGTAAGGAGGAGATATGGCTGATCGGAACAAAAGCATAATCAGTGCAGGCATTGGTGCGGGAATCATCGGCGGGATTGTCATGGCAGCCTTTGCCATGATGTATGCCGGTGTAATGGGAATGGGCTTCTGGACACCTCTACGCCTCATTGCCGCCACGACCTCTGGAGTGACGGCGCTGATCGGGGGTGGTGGCATTCTGTTGTGGGGCATGGTTATCCACCTTGTCATGTCTGCCATTTTCGGCGTGATTCTCGCGGCGATATTGCCGCGTCGCGTCGGCAGCGCGGCAGGATTCGGATGGGGAATTCTCTACGGAATTGCAGTGTGGGCGGTAATGACATTCCTCGCACTCCCGGTTGTGAATTCGACCATGCAGCCTCGGATCGCGCTGATGCAGGGCTCTTGGTTCTTTGAGCACCTTCTGTTCGGTGCAGTAGCAGGTACCCTGGTCCCGGCTTTCCGGTCCAAAGCAGTCTCGCAGCGCCCCACCGCAGAGGTGCGGCAATACCCAGAGCGTCGTACAGCCTAGAGACACCCACGTCGGCAGCAGAGGGCCGCGCCGTAAAAGACGCGGCCCGCCTCCCACACAGGGAACATTCGAGCTTCGACTTAAACCGCGTGTCAGTAACCTTTCCGTTTCACGTGCATCGTGCAATTTAGGGAATCTCTGAGGATGAAGGCCACAACCAATACCGGCTTGCTTGGATACGCCTCCCTCTTCACATCTCTGGGAACGCTTCTGTGCTGTGCATTGCCATCTCTTCTGGTGTTTCTTGGCCTGGGAGCGACCGTGGCGTCGGTCGTCTCATCAGCACCCTGGCTCATCAGCCTTTCACTGCACAAAAACTGGACGTTCACGATTGCTGGAGTACTGATTGGTGCGAATTTCGTTTACGTCTTCCGCATCGCACCCAAGCTGCAAGGCGCAGGGCAAAGTTGTCCAGTGGGCGAGCCGAGCGCCTGCGGCACGGCGAGTCGCGTGAGTCGCATTATTTTGTGGGCTTCAGCGGGAATTTATGCGGTTGGATTCTTTTCGGCCTACCTGCTTGCGCCGATTCTTCGGGTTTTTGATTGAGTACATCTCAAGGAGGAAAAGTAATGAAGAGACATTTTGCAAGAGTCCTATTAGTCACTGTCACTACTCTGTCGCTGGTGAGCATCGCTCTGGCGGCGGAAACGACTACAACCTTCAAAGTCACAGGAATGTATTGCAGCGCCTGCCAGACGAAGATCCAGCACGCTCTGCAGAAAACGGACGGCGTAAAAGCTGCTAGCGTCGATCTCGACAAAGGATCGGCGATCGTGACCTATGATGACGCAAAGATCAAGCCCGATCAGATCGTCAAGGTAATTGAGAAAGAAGGGTATAAAGCAGAACCGCAGAACCAAAAGAAAGGTTCATAGCTCGGCCGAACTCCTATCGAATTGGCAGCCGGCTATAGTCTTCGCCGCTGCCAATTTCGGGATACGGTCACCTCGTCTCATTTCTAGGCATCGTTGCAAACCGGCGCTCGTGGCCAGACTTGCACCATCGCGCGCCACGAGAAGCCTTATAATCTGAACATCGTCGCTGTTGTGCTGATTGGCGCTTTTCTTGCGTACACAAATGGCGCCAACGATGTGTCGAAAGGAATTGCGACGCTGGCCGGCAGCGGCGTTTCCAGTTACCGGCGCGCGATTCTGTGGGGTGCTTTGTGGACAACGTGCGGCGGCGTTGCGGCGTTCGCGCTTTCTCGCGCCTTAGTCACTACATTTGGTAAGGGACTTTTCTCCGCAGGCGTTACACCAACCCTTTATGCGGCGCTAGCAACACTCATCGGAGCGGGATTGTGGGTCGGTTTGGCGACGAGATGGGCACTTCCGGTCTCCACGACACACGCGATTGTCGGTTCTATCGCTGGCGTCGCTGTCATCGCCTATGGACCCGGCGGAATGAATTGGACTGTGCTGACCGGCAAGGTTGCTCTTCCGCTCTTACTCAGCCCTGTAGTGTCATTGGTCATTAGCGCAGGGATTCTGAGAATATGGAATTTTCTTAGTCCATCCGGCGCTGATTGCTTATGTGCCGAGATTGTTGAGCAGCGCCCATTGGCCGCGACTGCGTCAGGCGAACTCGTTGTGTCGTCTGTTATCCCGGCGCTCACGGTTTTCACCTGTGGCGAAGACGTGCCTTCCACTCCATCCACTCGCACACTTTCTGTCAAATTTGACCATCTGCATTGGATCACGAGTGCAGGCGCGAGTTTTTCCCGTGGGTTGAACGATGCGCCGAAAATGGTCGCCATCGGGCTTGCTGCCACGACCATTTCGGGACTCGTGCTTCCTTCGTCATTTCTGGCCTACCTAGTCATAGCGGCCGGAATCTTAGCGGGCAGTCTGCAGGGAGGACGCCGAGTCACTACAGTTCTGGCCGAGAAGATCACGCCAATGAATCACCGCGAGGGATTCGCTGCCAATCTGGTCACATCGCTTCTCGTAGGGCCAGGCGCATTCCTTGGGCTGCCAATGTCAACAACACACGTCTCGACTGGGGCGATTATCGGAATTGGCATTCACGAGGGCGGAACAGTTGACTGGAAACGAGTGAAAGACTTGGTTCTTGCATGGATCGTTACATTGCCAGCGGCGGCCCTGCTTGGCGTCCTGGCATACGGACTGCTGTGCGGGGTCTTTCGAACGCAATAAGTGCGGGCACTGAACCTCACTTTCGTTTTGGTCGGAAACTCCTTGCACCGGATCGCTGTAGGAGCCAGCGGTGTGCTGGTCGGCCTTTATCTGGCGCGGCTCGCCAATGGCGGAGCTGCGATTGGTGTTGGTTTGGTGGGGGTCTTAGGCGCAATTTCGTTTGGCGCTGAGTTGGTATCAGCGACCCCGATGGGCATTGCCTCTGATGCCATTGCACCGCGCGCTCTGATGACTGGCGGTTCATTGCTCGGAGCAGGTGCAACTCAGCTATTTGGCATGACTGGTCTGGTGAGCATCTTCTTTATAAGCCGTGGAATTGAGGGCATTGGCGCAGCGGCAGTTGCTCCGCCATTGCTAGCACATCTGACGGACGTGACTGATCACAAGTCGGCACTGCGTGCCAAGGTGATGAGCTACTTTGAACTCTCTTTGCTCGCAGGCTTGGCTCTGGGTGGACTGGTCGCTAGCCAACTGTGGAGGCGATT
>DATLKS010000091.1:0-1627 GCA_035538255.1 Terriglobales bacterium | reverse complement strand
TGAGGTTTGGTGGTAAAGAATGCGTTGAAGATCCGATCGAGATTTTCGGCTGGGAGCCCCGCTCCAGTGTCACTGACCGAGATTAACACTTGACCCTCGCTGTCCTGCCGCGACGCAATCCTAAGTTCGCCCGGGGCGTCTCGCATCGCCTCAATCCCATTGAGCGTGAGATTCATCAGGACTTGCTGCAATTGCACGTGATCGCCCATAACCGTTGGAAGATTTTCTGCGAGCTCCACATTTACAGAAACGGAATGCCGCCTTGCCTCATTCTTTAGCAGAACAACGATGTCCTGAATGATTTCATTTAGATCCACTGCTTCGCGCTGCGGAGCATTTCTCCCGAACAGGGAGCGGACACGGTCGATGATTTCTGCCGCGCGCGTGGCAGATCCAGCCACTCCGGCGGCCGCATCATGCGCCTTTGCAATATTAGGTTCGTTCCGCTCAAGAAATCGTAAGCATGCCTGAGCGTTCGTTACGGCCGCGGCAATCGGCTGCTTGATTTCGTGAGCGAGTGATGCTGCCAATTCCCCCATCATGCTCACGCGATTGATGTGTGCAAGCTCTGCCTCTAACTGGCGCAGTCTCTCGCGCTCTTCCTCGGCCCGCTCTCGCTGGATACCATGGGCTATGATGTTGGCGACTCCTTGTAGGAACTGGGTGTCATCCTTGGTGAAATCGCGCCGCCGACTGGTGTGCGCGCCCAGCACCCCCCAGGGCTGCTCCCCCCCGCCGATGATGACGCTCATGCCGCTGACCACACCATGGTCGCGTAGCAGAGGTGGCCCAGTGAACCGGGCTTCCCTGCGCAAATCCTCGACAATTACAGGCCCGGCGGAGAGCAGCGTGTAGCCAGCTTGTGAGTTCGTATCTGCGCCAACGGTGGCGCTTCCAACCACGCCTTCCTTCCAGCCAACGCCGGCTCGGAGGCGTAACGCCTTGCCGTCAGGCAGCAGCTCCAGGATCTTGGTGTACTCGACATCAAGGGAGTCTGCCAGCAGGTTCACAGCTTTCTCCATAATGACCTGCAAGTCGGGTGTCGCCAAGGCGTACTGACCAAGCTCGGCCACAATCGCCTGCTGCCGTAGACGACCAGCTAGTTCCTGCTCGGCCACCTTGCGCTCCGTCACATCAACTGACGTGCCAAGGTATTCAATAAGTTCTCCGGTTTCATCCAAAACTGCGTGGCTGACCGCATGGAGGTATTTCACCGTTCCGTCCGGCAGCACGATCCTGAAATCGTTCACAAAGTCAGCTTTGGAGCTGTCGCTGGGTGCCTTCTCTGTCAGATCGGATAGTAGTTGTTGACCTATTTCTTCGCGCATCCTGTTGCGATCCTCCGGGTGAATCCGTTGGAACCCAGTTTCGGTGTCCGGAAGGCCTTGTTGTGGATCGAAGCCCCAAATTCGGAAATGTTCCTCCGACCAGTAGAGGTTTTTGCCCGTAACAGGATTCCAGGCCCAAGTGCCGATGTGACTCAGCCTCTGCGCTTCCGCCAGATAAGCTTCGCTGCGCCGCAGAGCTTCCTCGGAGCGCTTGCGATCTTCGATGTCAGTGACGATTCCGTACCATCTCAGGATCTTTCCCTGCTTGTCCCGCAGCGGCATGCCTTGAACAAAAAACC
>DATLKS010000090.1:0-7957 GCA_035538255.1 Terriglobales bacterium | reverse complement strand
GGCTTGTCCGTCAATTCCCGAAGTAGAATTGGGATTGGATAACGTCACTTCAGGAACCGAGCGCTGAAGCTCCTGAACCTGCGCCATCAAGCTGCCGCTCGAAGCTCCTCGTGTTCCAGTACTGGCGAACTGCAGCATGTTGTGAACGGCGTCGCTCCGTGCCTGCGCCAGCGCAAGCTCAGACTGGAGCTCGTCAATGGTGGCCTGAAGCTTCTGCCGATCCCGTTGCCGCGCTGTATCGAGTTTGGCTTTGTCCTGCTCAATCTCAGCCTGAGTCTGGCGTATGGTCTCATCGGTCTGTGACGCTATGCGCAGAAGATTTTGAAATCTGGCGTTTGCCGCATTCTGCTCTGTACCAGAAGACGTCTGGGTGTTAACGACCTGCGCCGCTGCCCTCGCGAAATCAAAAGAGAGCCGGACAATCTGTGTACCCATCTGCCGATCATCGTTCACGAACAGGGTGTCGGTAGCGTCTGTGGCGTTCTGCTCCTCTACTGCCAAATGGCGGTACCAGTCAATCGATTGATTCAGATATCCGATTACCTGCTGCGGATCGGGAAGGGCCAGATTGGTCGCGGGGGGCTGCGTCTGCGCCGCGCAACCTGCGGCAAAAACGGCCAGTGCAAGACCGAATGCGATTTTGCGAAGAAGGGAAATCCTATATGCCCTCGTGATTAACTCTATCTGGCAAGAAAATCTAGGATGCCGGAGAGCGAGTCCTCATTGCAACTCAGACTAAAGATGCTGGCCCGGAGCGTTACTTCAAAAGGGCAGCTCGAATGCCAATTCTGAACTGGATAGTCTCAATTCGAGGTGTGACAGCCGCAGGACATCCCTAACTCACTGATTCCAAATAGCAGACTCCTGTTTACCAGAAATAGGCCGTTGGGCGCAGGTACCTTCGTGCATTGCCCGCGCCTCAGGTCTGCTCTAACTTCGTTCTACCAACCCGCATGGAAAATCGCGAACCCCAGGTCAGCGAGGAAGCACTCGTAGAGCGGCGCCGCGACGAGCGCGTCAATCAGCCGGAATCGGTGAAGGTGTGCCTTGAGCAGCCGGGTGCAGAACTGGAATTCCAGGCCGTGCTGGTGAATGTTAGCTGCAGTGGATTGGCCATCCGACACTGGCGCAAAGAGTTGTCCGTGGGACAGCGGGTACGCATTGCTTTCATGACCAAAGGCGAAATAGCGGCACGCGTGATGTGGAATTGGGCAGTGGGGCCGGTTGTGATCTCAGGTCTTGAGAGGCTTCAAACCAGCCCGGCTGTTGGCTTCGGCCCACGCTCGCAGATCGAGATCGGCATTGCGACGGTGAAGGCTGCTTCGCGCACTTGGTTATTGGTTGGGTTGAGCGGGATTTTGGTTGTCGTTGGGTGGTACTTCAGCAGTAGAGGTTGGTAGTTAAGGAGTTTCTCCCCATGATGATTCACCCTTTGAAGCGCAGGTATCCTCGCTACAAAGTTGATAAGCCGGTAGTTGCATATAGAGCTTACGAGGACATGAAAGTTGGTATTCGCGGTCGCTGGCAAACATTCGGAGAAGGCGGATTAGGCGCGCAGATGTCGGAGCAGTTGCGTTCCGGAGAGGTCATTGCATTTGAGCTCTCTCCCACTCTGAAAGTGTATGCGGCGGTCCGTTATTGTCAGGCGTTTTATCACGGGTTCGAATTTGTTCTGCTCAAGGACCGACAGAGAGCGGAGATTGCACGCATGTGCAGGGAACTGGACAGGAAGGCTGCCCAGTCCGCGGGAAAGATGCCGGCGCGTGTGCATTAGCAGAGCTGTCCCATAACAGGAGGAAGATTGGGCTCGAAGTTCCTGCGGGTAATCTATCGCCTGCTCGTTCCCGGAGGAGTGGTGCTGCTGGGCTCGGCAGTTGGACTGCATGCCGGGTTCTCACAGAAGCTCTCCGGCTCATTTTGGGAATATTATGCGTATTTCGTATTCGGCAGCGGACTGCTGCTGAGCGCGCTATTCAAGTGCAGCCGTCTTTTCTTCGCAATCCTCATCGTCGGCCTGTGTGATCGGGCACTGGTCTGGCTGACGCCCACACTGTCTTCACTTGGAATTCACCGTACCATCTTCGATGCGGTTGCCCTTCTCCTCCCGATTAATCTGCTTGCGCTCTCATTTATGCGTGATCGAGGAATCATTTCGCCTCCCGGAAGGCGACGAGTGGCATTCATCGCCGCGCAGATTGCGGGCGTAGCTCTCGTAATTTTAGTTCATCCTGCCCAGGTACGCGCGGCTACGCTGATGCACGGCGAGATCGTTCCCAAAACGTATTCCGAGTGGAGCCATATTTCGCAGCCGGCGCTTCTCGTCTTTATCGTTATTAGCGTTGTGATGTTGATCTATCTGATCGACCGGCGACGTCCGGTTGAGAGCGGACTCTTTTGGGCTCTCGTGACCGCATTTATCGCCTTGAACGCCGGCGGAGCCAGTCATATTTCCTCAGCCTACTTCGCTACCGGCGGACTCATTCTCAGCATCGCCGTGCTCGAGACCTCTTACACTATGGCCTATCGCGATGAACTCACTCAGCTTCCCAGCCGCCGCGCACTGAATCAGGAGCTGGCGAAGATGGGCGACAACTACGCGCTGGCGATGGTAGATGTGGATCATTTTAAGCAGTTCAACGACACTTACGGACACGACACCGGTGACCAGGTTCTGCAGATGATCGCTGCGCGGCTGGGCGATGTATCAGGCGGCGGAAAAGCATTTCGCTATGGCGGAGAAGAGTTCGCCGTGGTATTTCCCAGCAAATCAATCGACGACGCCTATCCCAGTCTGGAAACCGTTCGCAAGAAAATCGAAGCGACTCCATTTCGAGTCCGCGGCGGCGGCGACCGCCGCAAAGACGGCAATCGCAGGAAGAGGAAAGACAAGCGCCGTAAAGGCAAAAGCCAGGTGCAGGTTACAGTTAGTATCGGGGCGGCAGCGTGCGCCGGAGAAAAGCGTCCAATTGATGACGTATTGCGCGACGCCGATAAGGCGCTCTATCGCGCTAAGAACAGCGGGCGCAACTGCACTGCTGTGAGCGGATAAACCCTGTATTCTCCGACCTCGGCTTCGAGGCTCCGCAGCTTCGGAGCTTCGCAGTTCAAACAATCATCTTCTTAAAATTCCGAGCAGCAATCGCCAGCGCCACGACTCCCATGAACAACAGCGCCGCTGCGTTCACCCATAGATCACTGAAGCCTGCGCCGCGCAGGATGATACCGCGCGAAATCTGCATCATGTAAGTCGCCGGCACGAAAAAACTCATTAGATAGAAAATCCAGGGCATATTGTCGAGAGGGAAGATATAGCCGGAAAGGAAGATGCTCGGCAGCATGATCCCCATCGACCGCTGCATCGCGTCATTTTGGGAATTTGCTTTGGACGAAATCAGCATTCCCAATGAGAGATGCGTGAACATGTAGCAAGTGCCAAGCAGCAGCAGAAGCAATACGCTGCCGTGGATCGGTACCCGGAACGCCACGCGCATGAAGGCGAGAATCATGAGCATCTCGATCATGGCCAGGCCGAAATAGGGCATGATCTTGCCCATCATCAGGCCGAGCGGCCGCACCGGAGTAACGAAAAGCTGCTCCAATGTGCCGCGCTCTTTCTCGCGCACGATAGAAAACGCCGTCAGCATGGTGGTAACAAACAGCAACAGCACGGTCATTAAGCCTGGCAGAAAGAAATTCGGCGAGCGCGAGTCGGGATTGAACATCATTTTCGGACGGATATCGATGGCTGGGAGCCTCCCGGGAGGCAGCATTCGGCGTAGAGATTCATCAAGTCCTATCGCCGACGCGACATTCAAAGATTGCCCGGCCACAGACGAATCAGAACCATCGACGAGCACCATCACTTGCGCGCTGCCGCCCCGGAGGAGCTGGCGATCGAAGTCGAATGGAATCTTGATTCCCACTTTGGCACGACCGGCAACCATCTCGTGCGTCAGCTCCTCGTCGGAGTGAGCGTATTTGTAGATTCTGAACGTGTCGGAGCTGCGAAAGCGATCAAGCAATGCCCGGCTACTCTGGCTTCCTTCTACGTCGCCGGCGTGTTCCATCAGTCCGCTTTGATCGAACACAACCGTTTTGACCTGGCGAACGTTAGTATCGATTGCCGCGCCGAGAATGATCATTTCCACAATAGGAACCAGCAGAGCGAACATGATTGCCATCGAATCGCGGCGCAGATGGAGCGATTCCTTGTAGAAGATCGCACGGAATCCGCGGAATGGATTGTCGCTCCACGCCTTATGATTTCCAGCTTCGGGTTTGCGCCGTAACAGTTCCATGCTGCGCGCTATGACTTATACTTTGCTGGTCTCCATCTCAGCCTGCCTGCGATAGGTCAGCTCAACAAAGACATCCTCCAAATCGGGCATCAATGGACGAATCTCATCGGCATGCACCCCCACGCCTTCCAGTTCTCGCTGAAGCTCGGATTGAGTGATGGTGTCCTGCATCAGCGCATGGATTGAGCGGCCGAAAATAGTGGCGCTGCGCATGAACGGAAGCGTCCGTGCTCGACGGAGCGCAGTGGTCACATCTTTAGTCGTGATCTCGAAGCGCTGTGTGCCCGGCGGTGAGACTTCCGGGATTTCCCGCAATGAATCCGGCGTCCCGTCTGCGATGAGCTTGCCGTAGTAGATATAAGCGAGATGTGAGCAGCGTTCAGCTTCGTCCATGTAATGGGTGGTGACAAAGAATGTGATGCCTTGCCCGCTCAGTTCGAAAAGGAGGTCCCAAAGCTTGCGCCGCGCTACAGGATCGATTCCCGCCGTGGGCTCGTCAAGGTAAAGGATTTTGGGTCCGTGCATCATCGCGCAGCTCAGAGCGAGCCGCTGCTTCCAGCCTCCGGAGAGCTTTCCTGCGGAGCGATCTTTATAAGGCTCGATGGCGTTTTGTTGCATCGTCCGCTCGATCTTGCGCTCCGCATCTTTTCCTCTGAGGCCATAGATCTGTCCGTAAAAGCGGAGGTTTTCGAGCACAGTGAGGTCGTCGTAAAGCGAAAACTTCTGGCTCATGTAACCGATGCGCTGCTTGACGCCATCCGGATCGGCCGTGACATCGATTCCGTCAACAACGCCGCGTCCTGAGGTGAGCGGAAGGATTCCGGTGAGCATCTTTATCACCGTTGTCTTGCCGCTGCCATTGGGGCCAAGAAAGCCGAAGACCTCGCCTTGCTGCACCTGGAAGCTAACGCCATCCACAGCGGTGAAGTCGCCGTACTTGCGCACGAGATTTTCCGCAACTATGGCTGCCATTATTTTGCCTCCGAAAATTTCACGTCGGCATTAATGCCGGCCCGCAGCCGCGACTCTGGATTCTCCACGCGCAACTTCACTCCAACGACCTGGTGCTCACGCTCATCTTTTGTCTGAACGTTGCGTGGAAGAAACTCGGCCTGCTGACGAATCTGTTCCACTTTGGCATGGAACGGCTGGTCGAAGGCATCGACGCGAACTTCGGCGCTCTGTCCGAGATGGATACGGCCAATCAGGCTTTGCGGGACATAAACGACGACGTAAAGCTGGTCGGCTTCAAGGAGCTTGGCGACCGTCGTGTTGGCCGGCAGCAGATCACCAGGACGAATGTCCATCACTTCAACCACGGCATTTGTAGGAGACTTGACCTGCCGTTCATTCCACTGAGACTCGGCTTCTCTCAGATCGCCCTCTGCAGCAATCATTTGCGCTTTGGCGGCGGCGATATCCTCGGGCCGGAATCCACGCTCGGTGCGCTTCTTCGCGGCCTCGGAGGCAGTGGTGCTGCCCCGCGACGCCGCAACCGCCTGCTGGGCAGAAGCGAGCACTGCTTGCGCGGACCGATAGCGGTTCTCCGCATCATCAAGGAACTGTCTGGAGACCACTCCACTGCGGGCGAGCTCCTGTGCGCGGCGATAGTTCACCTCAGCATTCGCAAGGTCGGCCTGCGCGCGTTCCACATCGGCGCGATGGGTATCGGCCAAGTGTTGCTGATAGTCGGCATTGGCTCGAGCCTCGGCGATGTCTTCAGGACGGGAACCGTGAAGCATCTTTTCGTAATTCGCCTTGGCTTCCTCATATTTGCCTCGTGCGGCCAACAGACGGGCATTCAGCTCGGAATCTTCAAAAGAGAGAATTACCTGGCCGGCTTGTACGTGATCTCCTTCAAGGACGTTCACCTTGTCCACACGCCCGCCCACTTTGGAACCGACGTTTATGTTACGTGCCTCCAGGGTGCCGGAGGCGGTGATTGCGTCGTCTCGCTTCCACCATGACATCGTGCCTATGGTGGCCAGAGCTACAGCGACAATTACCACGAGTGGCGCCCAGCGTTTCATGACGACTTCTCCTTGCGTGCTGAACGAAGAGTCAAGGAAGCGGGAAGAGGCTGCGCGGCAACACCGCGCCAGAAAATCTCGAAGGTCAGGTCAACCCATTTGTCGAGCTCTTTGGGAGCACTTAGAGACCAGATCGTGAGCGTTCCGAAAATGGCATGCTGCATCACGCGGGCGAGTTCCACGGGTGCGAGGTCAGAACGCAACTCGCCCAGGTCTTGTCCACGCTCCATAATGGCCGCCACGTGGCCGCGCGCGCCTTCCAGCACACGCGCAAGAAAATTGGACAGGGTGTTGTTGGTCATGGCTACGCCCATCAGGCTGCGCAGCAGCAGCTTGCTTCGGGATGGACGCTCGGCCAAGCCGTAAATCATCTCCAGAAGTACGGGACGAACACTCGCAGCGTTCCGCGCTCGTCCTTCCGCCGCCTTGACCACTCCAAGCTGGCGCTCGGCCAAGGCCTGCAGGATAGCTTCCTTATTTGGGAAGTAGTTGAAGAATGTGCCCTTCGCGACATCCGCCGCCTCGGTAATCTCCTCAACCGGCGTGTTGGCATAGCCGCGCTCGGCGAAGAGCCGCATCGCCGTCTCAAAAATGCGAGTGTGAGTCTCGCGGCGGCGGCGTTCACGCCTGCCATTTGTCCCGGAGAGCTCTTTACCCGTCAGCAGCATTTATGACCGCCAGTCAAGTTTCAGTGGAGAGCGTATAACAAATCTGACTGACGGTCAATATTGTTCAATTGGTCAACATTGTTCAATTGGTCAATATGCTGCACTTTTGCGATGCTGAGTGCAGGAGGGACCCGCGCAGTTCAGGCGTGGGGGCGCCGGAGTCCACGGATCTTGTGTTTTGCTTTCGGAAACAAAAATGCCGTCCTGGGAGAACCCAGAACGGCATTTGGATCTGCCGAGAACGAGTGTTATTCACCCGGGGACGCTGCGGCCCGCCGATTCCTCTTCGCGCCCTTTACGTCCAGCTCATTTACTACCTGCGACACGTTAGGAATTTTGGCAGCGATCTTCTCTGCCCTTTCCCGCTGGGCCGGCGTGTCCACATCGCCCTTCAGTGTCACCACACCATTGTTGGAGTCAAAATGGACATGCTGGTTATCCATGTGGTTGGCCGTCAGTGCGGCCCGTAGGTTATCCTCGATGCCTTTGTCGAGGTTGTTATCGATTTTCTTGGCCTCGCCTTCGGCGCCTGCCGGACGCACTCCGATTTCGTTGGCAACAATCAGTCCACCGGCGTTCTGTTTAGCAATATCCTCAGCCTGAGCTTTGGCCTGCTCGTCTTTTACGTCGCCAGAGAGCGTGATCACTCCCTTGCTGCGATCCTCGCTGACCTTCACGTCACCGAGGTTATTGGCTTTGAGAGAGTCCTTGATCTGATCGCTTACGTCAGGCGCGTTCGCCTTCTGCTGCGAGCAGGCAATAGTGAACACCGCGGCCAGAATTGCGAGTAAAGCAAGAGCGCGGGTAATCCGCATATGGTTTCTCCTCCCGAAAAACTTCTGTTATGGAATTTCTCCAGAGCTGCAGGTTCGCTGCTGTGGAGTTGCGCCGAATCTGCGCATTTCAAAAGATGCCGACGGCGGCCAGCAGGAGGGCTAAGGTGGTTCAAACGACCGCAAGT
>DATLKS010000089.1:0-1511 GCA_035538255.1 Terriglobales bacterium | reverse complement strand
TCCGGTCGCGCCTCCAGAGGCTCGCGCTTTAAATAATGATCGACATCCCTGATCAGAGCCTCCAACGACTGGTAGCGGTGCTGAGGATCCTTGTGCATAGCCCTAAGACAGAGCACATCGAGATCAGCCCATGCGCTCCTGCCTAATAGTGTTCGGTTCGAAGCCTCTGGACCATCAGCTCGTTTGACGGCAACAGACGGTCGTGCGGGCTCATAGTCCGTGATGATGGCCGCAGCTTCCGCTGGCGAGAGATTGGATAAATCGAAGGGAAGCTCACCGGTCAGCAGCTCATAAAGAATGACACCCAGAGAATAGACATCCGTTCTGATTCCTATCCGGCCACCCCGAATCTGCTCGGGCGATGCATAAACCGGGGTCATCAGCCTCAGCCCGGTTATGGTTTGATCCGCTTGTAAGTCGAGACTCTCTATCTGTTTGGCAATTCCGAAATCAAGCAGGCTGACGCCACCATCACTTTTCACGAGAATATTCGACGGCTTCAGATCCCGGTGAATGACGGCATGAATGTGGGCATGCTGTACGGCTTCACAAACCGATCGAAACAGTCGAAGGCGAAGCTCGATTGAGCATATATTCTCTCGGCAGTACTCGGTCAACGGCAGACCTTCGACATACTCCATGACGAAGTAGGGGGTGCCGTCGTCAAGGATGGCGGCGTCGTACAGGCGCGCGATGGACGGATGGTTGAGTTGCGCCAGCGTGCGCTGCTCGATGGCAAATCGTTCACGGCGAGCCGGAGAGAGCCCGGCATCGCGCAGGACTTTGATTGCAACCTGCGTCCCCAGGTTCTTGCGTTCGGCCAGGTAGACGACTCCCATGCCGCCTTCACCCAGCAGGCGCAGGATCCGGTATGGGCCGAATTCCTTGATGATAAGCGGGTCAGGGCCGGCGAGCGCGTTCCGGGCAACCTCCACTAGGCTTCGGTCAAGCAGCGACTTGCCTTTCCCATCCTGCTCTAACATGGCCAGCACTTCGGAGACGAAATCCTGATCCTCGCCATACTTTGCTTTCACGAACGCCAGCTGCTCGGATGGAGGCAGATCTGCCGCATCATGAAAAACCTCCTGTATTTGCCGCCAACGCGCGTTGTCCATATCCAAATCGAATCTCCGGGGATCGTGCATATCATTCGTCGAAGCGAAGCGCGGTATCAGGTCGACGCCAGGGGGATCAAGGAAGACTCCCACGCAGCAGCGCCTGGTCCTGCTCAGTGAGCCGCTTTTCCACCCATGACGAGCGGCTTCAACGTGTAGTCCGGCCGCAACGATTTGGGTTCAGGCCGCACCGGTGGCCGGAATTTTGCGAACGTGCTCGCCGCCAGGTCAAAGGAGTACAGATTGTTGTCCTTTGAAGCAACGTACAGAACGCCATTGGCCACGGCCGGACCAAGATCAACCCCACCCCCCGTGGAAGCTTGCCAAAGCAGCGTGCCATTCTGGGGATGCAAAGCATACACATTTCCATCGTCTGAACCGACGTAAACCACACCA
>DATLKS010000088.1:0-3946 GCA_035538255.1 Terriglobales bacterium | reverse complement strand
GAAGGCGCCCAGCATCGACGAAGTCACGGCTGCCGAATGCTGCTTCTCCACGCCGCGCATCATCATGCATAGATGCCGGGCCTCGATGACCACTCCAACTCCAATTGGGTTGATCGCGTCCTGGATAGCTTCGGCGATTTGTTTCGTCAGCCGCTCCTGAACCTGAAGACGACGCGCGAATATGTCTATGAGGCGTGGAATCTTGCTCAACCCCATCACCTTGCCTTTGGGCAGATAAGCCACGTGAACCTTACCAAAAAACGGCAGCAGATGATGCTCGCAAAGGCTGAACATCTCGACGTCTTTGACGATAACCATTTCGTCGTAGTCGACTTCAAACAAAGCGCCGCGCAGAAGCTGTGCCGGATCTTCGCGATATCCACGCGTCAGGAATTGGATGGCTTTGGCCATGCGCTCGGGAGTCCGCTTGAGGCCATCGCGTTCGGGATTCTCGCCGATGTTCTCGAGAACCTCCAGGTACGCCCTCTCCAGAGCCGCCTGCGATTTTTCTGCTTCCGCGCTCAACGCTTTTGGCATGGTCATCAGACGCTTTGCTGCTGCGCTCTTCACTCGATGTCCTTTCATGTCGCTTTTATCTGTTTTCAGACTGACTATTCCCTACCAACATCCCGCCCGCCTGCATATTCAAACGAGTTCATCATCGTCTCTTCGATTCGAACCTTCTCTATTGTGGCAAGCCGGAACTGGTCACGAAAGAGATGAAACAGAGCGCGTGAAAGATTCTCAGTTGTTGGGACTTGATTGCGAAAAGCATCCAATTCGTTCAAATTGCCAAATTCGAAGCGTGGCATGATCTCGCGCTCGACAAAGCCATCGAGATCAGCGAGATTACACACCATTCCCGTTTCCGGATCCGGCCGACCGCTGACTGTAACTTCGACCTTGTAATTGTGCCCATGCCCATACGGATTGTTGCACTTGCCATACGTCCGCTGGTTTTCCGCATCGGTCAATTCCGGCGAATGCAACCGGTGCGAGGCGGAAAACTTGTATCGTCTTGTGAGGTGCGCTTTCATTGTTCGCCGTAAACATCTACGTAGAGATCATCTGTCTCATAAACACGGACGCGATGCAGCCTCGTTCCATTCAGCTTCCCTGCCAGTCGATCCCATATCGCAATCGCCAGATTTTCCGTAGTGGGAATTTTGTCGCGAAACTCGGGTACTTCTTTATTCAAGTGCCGATGATCGAGAACATCGATCACCTCGCGATTCATGATGTCTTTCAACTGCTTCAAATCCATCACGAATCCGGAGCGCTCATCTACGTTTCCGGCGACCGTCACCTCCAGAGTGTAGTTGTGGCCATGGCCGTGCGGATTGTTGCACTTGCCAAAAATGCGCTGGTTTTCCTCCGGAGAGAGCCTGGGATTGTTATAAAAATGCGAGGCGGAAAACTCTGCCCGTCGCGTGAGATAAACCATTCTGTACCTTGAGTTCGCGGGGGATAGTTTTATTATACGGTCGTGAGCAGTACTCCCCTTTTTATCAGAGTCATTAGGGCAGGTTTCGTTTCACTTTTTCTCGCGCTTGGTGGATGCGATCGCGGGGCCCATCCCGAGCTGGTGGGCCATTCTGCCCCGGATTTCACGGTCTCCGATTCACAGCGGACGGTGTCGCTTCATGACTACAAGGGCAAAGTTGTCGTCCTGAACTTCTGGGCGAGCTGGTGTGCGCCATGCATCGAAGAGATGCCTTCGCTGATCCAGATGCAGCACGACCTTGGCGACAAGGTCACGGTATTGGCCGTTGCCACCGACCACGACGCCAACGCCTACCGGCGGTTCGTGCGAGACCATCACGTTGACCTCATCACAGTGAACGATGCTGAGCAAAGGAGCAGCGATACGTATGGCACTTGGGGATGGCCAGAGACCTACATCATCGACCGCAAGGGCATCGTGCGCCGCAAGTTCATCGGGCCGGTAGAGTGGACAAGCCCGGTGATCGTGTCCTACCTGCAAAAGCTGCAAACAGAGTCGTAGCAGCGCACGAAAAAACAATTGAACTCGAGAACACTGACGAAGATGTGTTCACAACGATGGGACCGATTCAGGCGCTAACAATCTCCCAGGCCCAACCTCCGTTCCTTCCGCGTCCTCCGTGTTCAATTGCTTTTTCGATCAGATACCTGTAGCCGAACATTCCGCAGGCGTAAAGAGTTTGTGATTACCGAAACGGAACTCAAGCTCATTGCTGCCGCGGCGAAGATAGGATTCAGCGTCATGTGAAACAAGGGATACAGGGCTCCGGCAGCCAACGGAATTCCGGCGGCGTTGTATACGAAGGCAAAGAATAGATTCTGGCGGATATTGCGCATCACTGCCTTGCTCAACCGACGTGCGCGCATGATGCCGCGTAGATCGCCCTTGAGCAGCGCAATGTCGCCGCTCTCCAGTGCGACATCGGTTCCCGTCCCCATGGCGATACCAACATCGGCTTGAGCCAGAGCAGGCGCATCGTTAATACCATCCCCCGCCATGGCGACCCGCTTGCCGCTCGTCTGCAGCTCGCGAACCAGATCGGCTTTCCGCCCGGGCAGAACTTCGGCTTCGATACGCGTGATGCCGAGCCTCGTCGCAATGGCATCCGCAGTTGTGCGATTGTCTCCCGTAGCCATGATTACGTCGATATGATCAGAATGCAGGTCATGCAAAACATCGCGGCTTGATTTCCGTATGGGATCTCCAACCGCGATCACAGCCGCGAGCTGGTCGTTGATCGCAACAAACAACACGGTCTTGGCTTGTGCACGTAAGGCTCCGGCCCGTTCACGGGCGGCATTTTCATGAATTCCTGCTTCATGCATCTGCTGCGCATTGCCTACGAGTACGCAAACGGAGCCACGCTGCGTTGTTACTTTGGCAGCAATTCCCTTACCGGGTTGCGATTCGAAGTCCGACACCGGCAGGAGGTTCAGGCTTCGTCGCTGGGCATCGCGAACCACCGAAGCTGCGATCGGGTGCTCGCTACGTGACTCAACGCTGGCGACGATCTGCAGGACCTCCGCTTCGGCAAAGCCGTTGAACAGCGCAATGTCAGTCACTTCAGGCTTGCCTTCGGTCAGCGTCCCTGTTTTGTCGATCACCAGGGTGTCGATCTTCTCCATAGACTCCAGCGCCCGCGCATCGCGGACGAGAATACCGTGGCGTGCGCCCTGTCCGGTGCCGACCATGATTGCCATGGGAGTCGCCAATCCGAGAGCGCACGGACAGGCGATGATAAGCACCGCAACGGCACTGACCAGAGCGTGAGCAAAGCGGGGTTCCGGTCCAAAAAAGAACCAGCCGAAGAACGCGGCGACCGCGCAAGCGATAACTGCGGGAACGAAGATCGCGGCCACGCGGTCGGCGAGGCGCTGAATCGGAGCGCGGCTGCGCTGCGCACTGGCGACCATCGCCACAATCTGAGCCAAGAGAGTTTCGCTGCCGACACGATCAGCCAGAACCACCAATGAGCCCGTTCCATTCAGCGTTCCACCAATGACTCTGTCCGCCGGTTCCTTAAGCACAGCAACGGACTCACCGGTCACCATCGATTCATCTACGCTGCTCTTCCCTTCCTCGACGCGACCATCCACGGGAATCTTCTCGCCTGGACGTACGCGCAGCCGATCGCCGACTGCGATGTGCTCGAGTGGAACGTCGGTTTCCCGACCATCTGGAGCAACCCGGCGCGCCATTTTGGGACTGAGATCGAGCAGAGCGCGAATGGCGCTGCTGGTGTGCTTGCGTGCCCGCAGCTCCATGACTTGTCCTAAAAGCACAAGCACCGTTATCGCCGCGCTAACCTCGAAGTAAACATCCGGGCGATTCATCCCGCGCGCAATTTCCGGTAGCAGCCGCGATGGAAGCACTGTGACCAGCAGGCTATAAATGAAAGCTACGCCTGTGCCCATGGCGATCAGCGTGAACATATTGAGGTGG
>DATLKS010000087.1:0-8760 GCA_035538255.1 Terriglobales bacterium | reverse complement strand
TTTGCGTCGTCCCAGTGCAGCGGGATGAGCGCGTAAGTTCCCTTTTCGCAATTGTAGTTGTCGTTCTCATCTTCGTAGATCGTGAAGTCGCCATCTGCGCCAGGATAGATGCGTAACTCAATCGCATCGGCGGGTTTTTCCGTAGCGTATTGAAGAGCGGGTCCGATTGGCAGAATTGATCCCCCACGCACATAGAGGGGAAGCCGGTCAAGTGGAACCGCGGCGTCGATAGACTCACCACCTTCTATCGAGGCTCCCGTCCAGAAGTCGTACCACTTGGCTTTGGGAAGATGCAGATGACGCTTGGTTTCGCCCTGCTTTGTGACAGGATTAACCAGCATTGCCGGCCCGAACATGAACTGGTCGCCGATATTTACAACGGCACGGTCCGAGGAAAAGTCCATGATGAGCGGACGCATGAGGGTGTAGCTGTCATGCGTAATCCGCCATGCAAGAGAATAGATGTACGGCATGAGTCGATAACGGAGGTTGTCATAGGCCGTGAGAATGCGCTGAGCGTCCGGCCCATAAGACCAAAGCTCGTTTTGATTGGTGGCGCGGGTACCATGCACCCTAAAGATCGGACAGAATGTTCCGAATTGGAACCACCGCACAAACAGTTCGCGATACGCAGGATCGTCAGGATTGCTTGAAACGAAGCCGCCGATGTCGGTCGTCCAGTAAGGGAGGCCAGACAATGCGAAGTTCAGGCCTGCAGGAATCTGCCGTTTAAAGCTCAAGAAATCTGAATTGATGTCGCCGGACCATGCTGTAACGGCATTCCTCTGCGACCCTGCAAACGCCGAACGCGAGAGAATGAATACTCTCTTTTGGCTGGACTCCGCCCGTTGCCCTTGGTACACAGCGGATGTAGTCATGAGCGGAAACAAGTTCACGTACCGGTCTCCGCTGCCCATGAACAGCTTGTGACCTAATTGGATGTTCTCTTCCTGCCCTTCAGTTTCTGGCTCTGTAGTGTCCATCCACCATGCGTCGAGCCCAATCTTGAACAGTGACTTGTCAATTAGGCTCCAATAGTACTTGCGCGCATTTGGATTCGAGGCATCATAAACTGCCATTCCGTTTGTATGGTATGGCGGCTTGGCAAACTTGAACTTGTCAAGAAACCAGCCCTGCTTCGCCATGTAGTCATACTCAGATGAACCGGGCTCGAAAAAAGGCCAAACCGAAATCATCAGGTGAAAGTGTTGCTGATGCAGCTCGTCCACCATCCGCTTCGGATCCGGATAGTTCTGATTGAACGTGAATTCCCCTTTCCGAACCCACCAGAACCAGTCCTGAACAATGTTATCTGCAGGGATTTGCAGCTCGCGGTACTTTCGCGCGACACTCAGCAGCTCTTCTTGACTCTGGTATCGATTTTTGCATTGCCAGAACCCGTACGCCCATTTTCCGAACAGCGGCGCCGCGCCGGTCAACTCGCGATAACCGCCTATTACCTTATCTAGTTCGGGACCATAGATAAAGTAGTAGTCAATCACATCGGCAACCTCTGAGCTCACATAGAGATAATGCAGGAAACGATTATTGAACTTACCACGCGATGAGTTGTTCCAAAACAGACCATACCCCTTTGAAGACACCATAAAAGGGATAGCAATGTTGGTGTTTTCCTGTGAGATATCTACGGATTCGCCGCGATAATTCCATACACCGGCCTGATGCTGCCCAAGTCCATACAAGCCCTCCGTCGATCCGTACATATTGATTACCGATTCGGCATGATAAGTGTGCTCGCCATTCACATCGACAGGTCGCATCATCCGGTTGGCGTCCGTCATCAGATTGCGGCCATCTGCGCTGCTGTAAGCGATGGATCCGTCGCCGCGATCAATGGTAAGCCGCAGGCGCGCGGTCGAGATCGTGATCTTGTTATTGTCGTTCTGCAGTTTCCACTCAACTGGCGGCCAGTCCTTCTTTGTGACCACATAATCCGGGCGCTCAGAAAATTCCGCAGTAGGCGAATAGAGTACGTGGATCAGTGAGTCGGTGCAGACTTGAACGCGCAACGCGCCCGTGCCCATCTTCAAAATGACGCCGTCCGGCTGTTGTTGTACGGCGATAACGGGATTCCGCGGAATCCACTGCGCATCAGCGGTGGAGAAACACAAAATCGCAAGGCAAGCTAAGGAGAGGTTGCGAAGGAATCTCATGAATGGTTTACTTGAACGTTTTAGTTCAGCGACCGTACATTCTCGATCTCCGAAAGAATTTGTCAAGTGAGCGTCTGCCAAAGAAATGACTTCTAAATCCAAGCGAGCACCGACGAAGAATGCGGTGCTCGCGCTTTTTCTCCTGATCGCACAAACACGCCTCTCTGCTCAGAACGCGCCTCCGGCTTATCGTGATGCTCACCTTGCGATCGAGCAACGCGTGCACGATCTACTTGGACGGATGACTCTGGAAGAAAAGATTGAGCAGATTGCCGGAGGCCGCAAGCATCCGATCCTGGACACGACTGGAAGATTTAAGCCTGAAGACGCAGAGACTGCGTTTCGGGATCTCCACAATCTCGATTCGCATTTCACGCCACACGATGGAGCGTTGCTTCGCAATGCCGCCCAGCGTTACCTGGTGGAGAAAACCAGGTTGGGAATTCCGACGATCTTCCAGGGCGAGGCCCTGCACGGATTCATGCAGAACGGCAGCACCAGCTTTCCGCAGGCATTGGCGCTGGCTAGCACATGGGATCCCGACTTGGTACGCGAAGTATTCACCGCTGCTGCCGATGAGATGGCATCATCAGGGGTGAACCAGGCGTTCACGCCGGTGCTCGATCTGGCGCGCGATCCACGCTGGGGCAGGACGGAAGAGACCTACGGCGAAGATCCTTATCTGGCTGCGCGCATCGGAGTTGCCGCGGTCGAAGGCCTGCAAGGGCCAAACTTTCTCATCGATCGGCATCATGTGCTGGCGACTGCGAAGCACTTTGCTGTGCATGGCCAACCTGAAGGCGGAACGAACACTGCCCCTGGAAACTATTCTGAACGCGTAATTCGCGAGAATTTCTTTGTCCCCTTCAAGGCTACCGTACAGGAAGCCAATGTGGGAAGCGTCATGGCTTCGTACAATGAAATCGACGGCATTCCTTCGCACATCAACCACTGGCTGCTTCAGAAAGTGCTCCGCGAGGAATGGGGATTCCGCGGATATGTAACTTCGGACGGCGGCGGTCTCAACATGCTCGTCGAGACTCACCATGTCGCCGCTGATAAATCTCACGCAGCACGCCTGGCACTTGCTGCCGGTGTGGACTTCGATCTCTCTGACGGATCCACTTACGAAACCCTGCTCGGTCAGGTGCAGCAAGGCGCTGTGTCGCAGCAAGGGCTGGACGAGGCCGTTGCCCGCGTGCTGGCGGCCAAGTTTCGTCTCGGCCTATTCGAGAATCCCTACGTAGATCCAGATTACGCTCAGCGAATCACCAGCAGTGCCGACCAACAAAAACTTGCTGTGCAGGCGGCGCGTGAGTCGATCATCCTGCTGAAGAATGAAGGTAACCTGCTCCCGCTTGATCCGAGCAAGATCAAAACCATCGCGGTGATCGGACCCAATGCTGCTGATGTCCATCTTGGAGGCTACAGCCGCGAGCCCCAGCACGGTGTTAGCGTGCTGGAAGGAATCCGCACACGCGCTGGATCAGGTGCAAAAGTGATTTACGCCGAAGGCTGCAAAATCACTACGGCAAAACAAGGATGGCGCGGGTGGTACGAAGACAACGTCAGCTTAGTGGATCCGGCCACGCAGGCGTCGAGCATCCAGGAAGCGGCGCAGCTTGCGAAGAAAGCCGAAGTCGCGATCGTCGTGGTCGGCGAGAACGAAAGCACCAATCGGGAAGCCTGGTCAGAACGGCATCTCGGAGATCGCGACTCGCTCGATCTGCTTGGTGCGCAGAATGATCTGGTGAAGGCAGTTGTCGAAACGGGAACGCCGACTGTACTGCTTCTCATCAACGGCCGGCCGCTTTCGATCAATTACGCGGTGGAGCACGTTCCCTCAATTGTCGAGGGATGGTATCTCGGCCAGGAGGGCGGCACGGCTGCCGCAGAAGTTCTGTTTGGTGATGTCAATCCCGGCGGGAAACTGCCTATAACTTTTCCAAGGTCGGTCGGAGATCTGCCCGACTATTACAATCACAAGCCGTCGATGAATCGGACTTACGCGTTCAGCACGAGGAAGCCGCTGTTTCCCTTCGGTCATGGACTGAGTTACACCTCGTTCCGATTCGAAAACTTGACCATTCAGCCAGCCCAGATCAGCCAGGATGGAACTGCGACTGTGTCGGTGGATGTCGTGAACACCGGAGCCCGAGCTGGTGATGAAGTCGCGCAGATGTACATCCATCAGCGAGTGGCCTCGGTTACGCGGCCCGTTATGGAACTCAAGGGCTTTCAACGGATCACGTTAAGCCCAGGCGAGAGGAAGTCAATCAAGTTCACTTTGGGCCCGGATGAACTCTCGATGCTCGATCGGGACATGCACCGCGTCGTGGAACCGGGAGCATTCGATGTGATGGTAGGTCCCAGCTCGGCAGAGACCAGCTCGACAACGCTTACGGTAGTCGAGTCGAAGTAGCTTGGGCCTAGGAGCGGTCACAAATTGAAGAAACGTCCCCTCTCGAGGCGCAGGTTTCTCCAGGTTGGAGCGCTGTCACTTGGAGGGCTCGGCCTTGGTTCACGCGGCATACAGTCGAGCAAAACCGCAGGGATCTCGTTAGTCATCGACCCAACAGACCCTATCGCGTCCATGCCGGCGGCAAAGTGGGCTGCGGAAGAACTCACTTCCGCTATTTCTCAGGCTGGAGTTGCGGTTAGCCATTTTTCGTCAATTAATGAGCTGCCCAATTCGGATCTCTGCGTGCAGATCGCTGGAACTGAAACACCTGCGATTTCCGGCTTGCTCAAGACCGCGGGCGCGAGATTTCCAAGTCAGCCCGAGTCTCTTGTGCTGGCCCCTTCCACCGACCAGGGCAAAAGAATCCTGCTGGCGTGCGGAAAGGATGCTCGCGGACTGATGTATGCCCTTCTTGAATTGGCGGACCGAGTTCGGCATGGCGGAGATCCAAGACGTTCGCTCGCCATCCAAAAGGCAGTCGTTGAGCAGCCGTTCAATGAAGTGCGTAGCATCGGGCGATTATTTGTCAGCGACGTGGAAGACAAGTCCTGGTTTAACGATCGCGAGATGTGGCCGCCGTACTTCAGCATGCTCGCGACTCACCGCTTTAATCAGTTCAGTCTCAATCTGGGAATCGGCTTCGACAGTCTGCAAAACGTCACCGATTCATATTTTCTTTTTGCGTATCCCTTCCTGCTCGATGTGCCCGGCTATAGAGTCCGCGCTGCAACCCTGCCGGATGCCGAACGCGATCGCAATCTCGAGATGTTGCAATTCATCAGCCGCCAGGCTGTGGCGCACGGCATCGACTTTCGCCTTGGGATCTGGACGCACGGCTACCAGTGGGCCGATACCCCCCACTCCAACTACACCATCGAAGGACTCACTCCGGAGAATCACCCCGCATACTCGCGCGACGCGCTGAGTACTCTGCTGAAGGCATGCCCCGACATCAGCGGAATAACGCTGCGCACGCACGGCGAGAGCGGCGTGCGCGAAGGTAGTTACGATTTCTGGAAGACAGTCTTGGAGGGCGTGCAGCAGGCCGGACGCAAAGTCGAAATTGATCTTCATCCCAAAGGCCTCGATCAACGACTGCTCGATTCGGCGCTCGCCACCGGCATGCCAGTCAGGCTTTCACCCAAGTACTGGGCCGAGCACATGGGACTGCCCTACCAGCAAACCGCGATCCGAGAGCTGGAGATGCCTCGCGAGAAGGCTGCGAACAACTTCTATGCGCTCAGTACTGGTTCGAGAATCTTCACGCGTTACGGCTACGCCGACTTTCTCCGCGAAGATCGGCCTTACCGACTGATCTATCGCATCTGGCCCGGCACTCACCGTTTCCTGTTATGGGGAGATCCGGTGTCGAGTGCGGCGCACGCACGTGCCTTTCGCTTTTGCGGCAGCAATGGAGTGGAGTTGTACGAACCTTTATCTTTCAAAGGTCGTCGCGGCTCAGGACTTGCCGGAGGCCGCTGCGCTTATGCCGACTCTTCGTTAAACCCTGGTCGCGATTGGGAAAAATATCTCTACACCTATCGAGTCTGGGGACGGCTGCTTTACAATCCCGACTCTGATCCTGAGGTTTGGCGCAGACAAGTGCGCCGAGACTCTCGGTCCAGCGCTGCTTCTGCCGAGGCGGCTCTAGGTGCTGCGACACGAATCGTGCCGCTCATCACGACGGCGCACCTGCCATCTGCCGCCAACGACACGTACGGGCCAGAGTTCTATGTCAATCAGCCGATCGTGAAAGAGTCAGCGACATGTCCTTACCACGACACACCTTCACCACGGACATTTGGCAATGTGAGCCCGCTCGATCCCGAAATGTTTTCGTGTATCTGCGACTTCGCCGCCGAGATGCTGAAGGGCGAGCGAAGTGGCAAGTACACTCCGCTTGATGTCGCGCAATGGTTGGAATCCTTTGCCGATGTCGCGAACAGAAACCTTCAGGAAGCAGAAAAGAGAACAAACACTCGCAGCCCAGAATTCCGCCGCATGGCTATCGATGTGAAGATCCAAATTGGGCTGGGATGCTTTTTTGCCGCGAAGCTGCGCGCTGGAACTTTGTATGCAATTCACGAACAATCAGGCGATCGTGGCGCACTCGAGCAGTCTCTGAAGCTCTATCGGCAGACGCGCGACATATGGGCGGCATTCGCCCGTGAGACCAGCAGCGTGTACGCCTCGGATATCAGCTATGGTCCGCGGCCATATCAGCGCGGTCACTGGATGGATCGGTTGCCGGCCATCGATGAAGACATCGCGGCAATGGCAAAACGCCTCGAAACTGCTCCTGAGACTAGCGCGCCAGGCCCGGCAGTGCGCTCTGCAATTGCAGAAGCCTTGGGCAGACCACCACGTCCCGTGGGGCGTTGTAGCCATCGTCCGCCTGAGCGGTTCGTTCCCAAACAGGAACTGCCGATTGTCCTTTCGATCGAGAAAGCAGAGCCAATCTCCGGCTTGCTGTATTACCGTCACGTCAATCAGGCCGAACGATATCAAACCGTAAACTTGCAAGCACACGGCAGCGACTATCGAGCGACGATTCCTGCAAGCTACACCGATTCGCCGTACCCGCTGCAGTACTACTTCGAACTCAGACGCGGACCCACAAGTGCCTGGCTGTATCCGGGTTTTGACACGTATTTAATGAATCAGCCGTATTTCGTTGTGCGGCAAAAACACGACACAGATCGCGCGGATGTTACGGATCAGACGAATAGTTCGAGAGGTGACTAGGCGCGTGTTTGGGCCGAAAGCTGGGCGTTCAGCGAATGCTCACACCTTCACCGTCCGATTACTTTTCGCCGCTTCATAGATGGACATGATCAGCTTTATGTCGCGCAGGCCTTCTTCGCCTGGCGTCAGCGGTTCATTGTTCGTCATCACGCCGTCTGACATGTGGTCCATTTCGGCGGCGTAGTGATCTTTCTGCGGCAAGATGACTTCCTGAATTGTATTGCCGCGATTCACTCGCATGCGCAAGCCGGTGTAGTGTTGAGCCGGTTCCAATTCGAACCAGCCCTGCGTTGTTACGGCGCGAAAACGCGCCTGGCCTGAATAGCCGTAGCTCGATGAGCAGTTCGCCAGCACACCGCTCGGGAACCGGAGTTGAAACATCACAGTTTCTTCCACTTCCTTGAAGTGCTCATCGCCGGGCGTGCTGTACATGAAAGCGTTGATCTCTGCCGGCTCCTCGCCGGAGATATACCGCGCTGCGTTAAGGCTGTAGATGCCGATGTCCATCATCGATCCGCCGCCCGCCAGGTCTTTCTTCAAACGCCACTGCGTGGGATCGCCGATGTGAAAACCGGTGTCGCATTGAATGACCTTGAGCTGCCCGAGTTCCTGGGAGCGCGCCAGGCGAATCATCTCCTGGTTGAAAGGTTCGTAGCGGCAGCGATAGGCGACCATGAGCTTGCGGTTGGCTTTGTGCGCAGCGTCGATCATTGCCTGACAATCTGCAGGTGTGTTGGCCATCGGCTTCTCGCACAAGACGTGCTTCCCTGCCTGCAGTCCGCGGATCGTGTACTCGGAGTGCATGCCATTCGGCAGAACGATATAGATGATGTCCACTTCGGGATTGTCCCTAATGGAATCATAGTTCTGGTAGTTGTAGATGTTCTTCGGATTCACGCCATAGCGGAGGGCGAGCTTGTTGGCTTTGTCCGGATGTCCGCTGACGAACGCAACGACTCGTGACTTCTCGCATTTGGCAAATGCCGGAAGAATCTGGTTGATCGACAAACTGCCAAGCCCGACGATCGCCCATCCAAGCTTCCGCCCGGGCGGATCGGGCACATTAAGCTGCTGCGCCGCAGCATCCGGAAGAAACGACCCAGCAACGTTCGCTGCCAGCAAAGTTTTCGTGACCGCGCTGATGAACCCTCTGCGAGTTATGTGGTTTCCGCTTGGCTCTGACATGGCAATTGGTCCTTTGTTATAGATTTCCGATGGCGGCGACATTCTAGTCCATTTTGCTTGGGCTTCCACGCTTGTGCCGCCGGCTGCAACGGCGCGTTCCTTGCCTTGGCTTACTGTAGCCATCCCGGCTTGCTTAGTGCGGATTCGTACTATTATTGCGAGCACAAGTCCGGCAGCCCCGAGGGCGAGCCGGCA
>DATLKS010000086.1:0-1721 GCA_035538255.1 Terriglobales bacterium | reverse complement strand
TGAATTTGCGCAGCACAACTGTCAGCCGCTCTGAAAAGAGCTTCCGCGATGCAACATCCAAACTCATCACAGGAGGACGCAGGAAACCTACATCCACCCTCCCCTCGGCGAGGGCCTCACCCTGGGTTCCCGAGATCGCGTCCATAATGTCAAAATCGATGCCCGGAACCAGCCTGATGTGGTGATTGATGACGTGGCTTACGATGTCGCCCAAACCCTTGCCCATTGCCACTCGTATGGTGCCAACTGCCCCGAGCTTCGCCTGACGCGCGATTTCCGTCGCCATCTCCGCTTGGCGGAGCAGAGCGCGCGCCTCACTTAGAAATCGCTGCCCTGCGTCGGTAAGCAGGACCTTCCCATTCGTCCGCTGAAACAGCTGCACCTCCAGTTCTCGTTCCAATTGGCCGATTTGCCGACTGACTGGAGGTTGTGCAATTCCAAGGCGCTTCGCGGCCTTGGTGAAATTGAGTTCCTCGGCGGCGGCTACGAAGTATTTCAGCTGGCGAAATTCCATAAGTGAGAACCATTCAAAGAATGATATGCAATACTACATCGGTATCGCGTCGATGCCAAAATACGTTTGACAAGGCTCGCAGCCCTATGGCATCGTGCAGCTTCAATTCTGTATTGCGCAAACAACTCCGGGTCTTCACATCGCGAGCTCATGTTCGTGAACGCCGCATGTGCGCCCTCAGAGCGCAGCGCGACAGAATATTCGGCGTCGTTCGAAATTGTGTGCATCCCGACCGAGATTGCCGCCTCGCGCTCATTATAGTGCCTGGGGCTCAAGGCGTTGAACTTGCTGGTATTCACTGTGAAGTTGCGAAAGTCGATGTAGCAGTTTCGACCTCCCTCGACCAGACACTCGACGACGATGCACACGGCGCGAACGCAAATCGCCGCAAGCTCATGGAGGGCTCGCTGGCGTCCTGGACCGCGCTTGAGCGGGACAGATCGCGAAGTAAAGAAGGTGGTACCTAAGAGAACTTATCAAATGTCGGGCAAGTCATAGGAGGATGTAATGCGTTCGCGACGCTGGTTCTGGTGTGTCAGTTTAATCGGAATTCTTACATTGTTCGTTGCCCCATCACCGCTAACAGCTCAGGATTTTCTGAACGACGGCCCGACCGTTGTGGCGAACACGACTTACGGTCCGGTCGAGGGCCAGAAGATCAAAGATATTGAGGTCTTCCGCGGTGTTCCTTTCGCTGCCCCCCCGGTCGGCCCTTTGCGATTTCGCCCTCCGGTAGCTCCTGCCGCTCGGCGCCAACCGCTGCCGGCCAAGCTGCGCACTCCGGCTTGCGCACAGGTTCTTTATTACGACCCGACCGAGAACAGCAACGACGTCATGTCAGAGGATTGCCTTACTTTGAACATCTGGACACAGGCCGCTGATACCAAGGTGCGGCCCGTGATGGTATTCATTCATGGCGGCGCACTGGTGGGAGGAAGTGCTCGCAATACCTGGTATGACGGCACGACGCTGGCGAAACGGGGAGATGTGGTGGTTGTGACGATTCAATATCGGCTGGGAGTGCTAGGTTTTCTTGAATTGGCGAAATTCGGAGGCAAAGATTTCGCGAAAAGTGGCAACGCAGGCTATCTCGACCAAGTAGCGGCACTCGAGTGGGTGCAAAGGAATATAAGCAGCTTTGGTGGTGACCCCAAGAATGTGACCATCTTCGGCGAATCGGCCGGCGGAGCCAGCGTGTATGCCCATA
>DATLKS010000085.1:0-3224 GCA_035538255.1 Terriglobales bacterium | reverse complement strand
GTGACGGGGACGGACATTGAGGATCGCAAGCAGGCCGAACAGAGGGTGCGCAATGAAAACCTGGCATTGCGCGAAGAGATTGATCGTGCTTCGATGTACGAAGCAATCGTTGGATCGTCGGAGCCGATCCGCAGTGTGATTTCACAGATCAGCAAAGTGGCGCCCACAGATTCCACGGTGCTGATTTCGGGTGAGACCGGAACGGGCAAGGAATTGATTGCCAGTGCCATCCACAAGCGGTCCAAGCGTTCAGCCAAGGCGTTCATCCGCGTCAATTGTGCGGCAATTCCACCTTCATTGATTGCTTCCGAACTCTTTGGCCACGAGAGAGGCGCCTTTACGGGGGCGCTTCAGCGACGCGTCGGCCGCTTCGAATCCGCCGATGGTGGAACGATCTTCCTCGACGAGATCGGCGAACTCTCACCCGAGGTGCAGGTTGCTCTACTGCGGGTGCTGCAAGAACGAGAATTCGAGCGGCTCGGGAGCAGCCAACCAATTTCAGTTGACGTGCGAGTGCTCGCCGCCACAAACCGGCACCTTGAAGCCGCTGTGAGCGCGGGCACATTCCGCGAGGATCTTTTCTATCGGCTCAACGTTTTCCCCATCCGTGTGCCATCACTGCGCGAGAGGAAGGATGACATTCCTCTGCTCGTAGACTATTTGGTCGAACGATATGCGAAGAGAGCCGGGAAACGGATCAGCCATATAAACAAGAAGACTCTGGATCTGCTTCAAGCCTACGATTGGCCAGGGAACATCCGCGAACTACAAAACGTCGTCGAGCGTGCCGTGATTCTGTGCGACGAAGAAACGTTCTCCGTAGACGAGACATGGCTGTCGCGCAAATCGAACCAACTGTCTGGGCGCCCGGTTCCTCGCGCCGGTGCCCTCACTGAGGACAAGAGAGAGTTTATCGACCGGGAAAGAAAAGCAATCGAGGCTGCATTGGCAGAATGCCAGGGTCGGGTTTCAGGGCGCCGCGGCGCGGCCGCAAAGCTCGGAATTCCACACCAAACCCTCGAGTCAAAGATCGCGAGCCTCGGCATAGACAAGCGCCAATTCAAAGTCCCCCCGTTGAGGCGAGAGTCAGCGTAAGGGAACGCCCCTGCATCCCGTTATTTCGGGCAAGACTTTTGAAAGCGAGCGGCTTAGCCTTGGGACGTTTCGGAGCTTATTGCGCCTTCTTCGAGACACGAGCCACCAACTCGTCCATTCTCGAAAGCAAAATCTTCAGGATGGGCGACTCGTTCGACTTTCTGTAGCCAAGGACCAGATCGACGGTTGGCGCGACACCTTTCAGAGGGCGACTCGTCACAGACGAAGGGAGAAAGTTCTGTGTGTAAGCAGGTAACAGCCCTACGCCGCGCGTCGACACGATTAAGGAAAGCCCCATGGTGACATTGTCCGCCTCGTGAGCGGGAGTGATCTTGAATCCGGACCGCTTCAGGTAATTGTTGATCACCGCCCGCAGTACAGGAGCCGTGCCCGAAACAATCACGAAGGTCTCGCCCACTAGATCCCTCGGACTGACGGCTTTGAGCGCAGCGAGATGGTGGTCACTAGGCAAGATCACTATCAGAGGTTCCTTCACGAGAAGACGGAACGCCAACCCTGGCACCCCTTTTTCCCTTCGAAGAAAAGCTGCATCGATTTTTCCCTTCGAAAGACCGTCCGCAAGGAGCGGGGAGTATTGACTCGATATCATCACGTCGATGTTAGGGAGTTCATCGCGCAAGATCTGCATGGCTTCAGGCATCCACGTCAATTCGTGGCCGGTCAGAAAGCCCATCGTGAAGCACGGCTTGGTGGGATGAGCAACCCGGCGTGCAGCTGCGGCTGCCGCGTCAACTTGCGACAGGACTCCGCGGGCGTGATCGAGAAAGGCTCTACCCGCTGGTGTCAGCTCGATACCGCGAGCGCGGCGCGTCAAGAGTTGGGCGCCCACCTCGTCCTCAAGATCTCGAATCTGCCGACTCAACGAAGGCTGCGACGTGTGCAGCATTTGCTGAGCTGCCACCGTCAGGTTTCCCGCATCGGCAACCGCGACGAAGTAGCGAAGATGTCGTAATTCCATTCCCACTCTCATGCTCGGGAAGCATCGCTGCCAGCTTAACAAAGTATGCTTCAACCGCGCTACCGCAAGCGGCGTTTGCAATCTAACGTAGTGATCAGCTATACGGAACGACTTGGTGGGGCCTGCTAGCCATGCCTACTCTATATGGCTCTGAATCAAAGGAGTAGCGATATGAGTTCACCAGTTGTTTTGATCACCGGAGCGCTGACCGGCATCGGTCGCGCTGCTGCACTAATCTTTGCGCAAGAGAAGGAGCACGCGTTGTTGTTTCTGGGCGTCGAGACAAACAAGGACAAGAGCTAGTTGCTGAGCTCCAAGCGCTCGGAGCAGAGGCCATTTTTGTCCGTACTGATGTCCGCAAGGATGAGGACGTACGCAACCTTGTGGACCAAACGCTCAAGCGCTTCGGACGCCTGGATATTGCAATCAATAATGGCGGGACGGAAGGATTGCCGGGCCTCGTAACAGACCAGAGCGCAGAGAGCTACGCAGCTACGTTTGATACTAACGTAATGGGTGTGCTGTTAAGCATGAAGCACGAACTCCGCGTGATGCTGCCACAGGGGTGTGGAAGCATCGTCAATGTTTCGTCGGCCTATGGAAGTGTCGGTGCTGCAGGGGCGTCCGTTTATGTGGTCAGCAAACATGCGGTGGAGGGACTGACAAAATCCGCTGCACTGGAAGTAGCCGGGACTGGAGTTCGGGTAAACGTAGTCGCTCCGGGCACTACAGACACGGGCATGCTCACACGCTTCACCAATACAGATGAAAACAAGGCGGCGCTCGTCTCGAATGTGCCCGTCAAGCGTCTGGCAACATCGGAGGAGATCGCTCATGTGATCGCCTTTGTCGCTTCGGCAAATGCGTCTTATATGACCGGCGCTTCCATACCAGTGGATGGAGGGATGATTGCGGACTAATTCTGGGGACAGGGGGAGCGTGCGCAGCCGAACGATCATCGGTCATTTACGAAGGAGGACTAGACAATGAGCACTTATACAGCAACGACAGTTCCCACTCAGTTGGTTGAGGCCAACGGCCTTCGCTTTGCTTATCGGCGGTGGGGCAAGCAAAGCGGTTTGCCCCTTGTCTTTAACCAGCACTTCACCGGAAACCTCGACAACTGGGATCCTGCGGTTCTGGACGGGCT
>DATLKS010000084.1:0-3137 GCA_035538255.1 Terriglobales bacterium | reverse complement strand
GCTTATCAGCCACATCGCGCGCATGATGTCGCTCACAATTCGTCTTTACGCCAATATGTTTGCCGGTGACCTGGTGACGCTGGTCTTCTTCTCGCTGATCCCGATCGGAATTCCCGTAATCTTCCTCGGCCTGCACGTCTTCGTGTCGCTCTTGCAAGCGTACATCTTCGTGCTGCTCGCGACCGTGTATCTGGCCGGCGCGGTGGCGGAAGAACATTGAGCATCATCGGGGATCGGGGGATCGGGCGATCGGCTGAATTGGCTGTCGGCTCTTGGCAATGCTTTTTCTGTGGAGAGCTGTTTCGTCAACTCCAGATGGTTGCTGGCCGAATGCTGAAAGCCGATATCAAGTTCTCGCCAGGAGGTCCTGGCTTGAAGTTGCAAGTGTGAGGACGCCAGCACGGTGAGCGTCAACCACCTCCTTGCAGCAAATTCATAGTAAGGAGCAACACCAATGCGGAAAGTAATGTTCGTGGTAATCGCTATGATGGTTCTCTTTGTGGCGGCTCCGGTATTTGCGCAAACGCCAGCAGAAGCAGGTGGCGCACCAGTAAATTGGGCGGTGCCTATCGCCGCCGGAATCGGAATGGCGATTGCTTCAGGACTATGTGGACTCGGCCAAGGCAGAGCAACTGCTTCGGCTGCCGAGGCCCTTGCTCGCAACCCGGGAGCGCGTCCTGGAATTCAGCTCGCGCTGATTCTCGGTCTGGCATTGATCGAGTCGCTCGCGCTGTACACGCTGGTTATCATCTTCGCCAAGGTGAAATAGAACCCAACTCATTCGCGGATGCCCTTGGCCTTGTGCCGAGGGCATTTTCTTTCGGCGCGACTACAATCGCCTGCATGCCCAAGGTCCTGGAGTTCAATGGAATCAGCAAGCGTTATGCGTCGTTGTTAAAGCGGCAACAACGCTGGGCACTTCGCGACTTCAGCCTGAGAGTTGAAGCGGGCGAGATCGTCGGATTTCTCGGCCCGAATGGGGCAGGTAAGACCACGGCCATACATATTGCGCTCGGTCTTGCGCAGCCGACCAATGGCGACGGCACCATGCTTGGCCGTCGCTTCGGAGAGGCAGGTGCGAGGAAAAGCGTTGGATTCCTGTCCGAGAGTCCTGCCTTCTATCACCAAAGCGCGCGCGACGTTCTCAAATTCTGCGGGGCACTGAACGGAGTGCGCGATCCCGAACTCTCGCGCAGAGCCAACGACCTGCTGAGCGCCGTTGGCTTGCTCGATGACTCAGGCCGTAACATCGGTAAGTTCTCTCGAGGAATGCTGCAGCGCGTTGGCATCGCGCAGGCACTCATGAACGATCCTGAGTTGCTAATCCTCGACGAGCCCACTTCCGCGCTCGATCCGATCTCGAGACTGCAGGTTCGAGAGGCCCTTATGAATGCACGCAGATCCGGCAAGAGTGTGTTCTTAAGTTCCCATCAATTGTCTGACGTTGAGCTGGTCTGCGATCGCGTCTTCTTCGTGCGAGACGGACGCGTAATCGCCTCGGGAAAAACGCACGAGCTTCTGGAATCAAGCAGCCAATTCGAGATCACAGCCGATGGACTGACCTCTGCGCCGGAAGCCGGCTTAGACGTGCAGCGCCAAAATGGCCGTTGGATTTTTGTGATCGATAGCAAACTCCAGCGCGCATTAATTGAGCAGATATGGGCAGCCGGTGGTCATGTGATCAGCGTTGTCCCGCGAAGCCGAACCTTAGAACAGCTATTTGTGGACTTGATGAAATTTCCCGCGGCGCACGACACCAGTGTGCGATGACCACAATTGTCCTGCTGGCCAGAAACTTCGTTTGGCAAAACCGCTGGCTGCTGCTGGCGTTTATCTGCTGGCCGTTCTTACTAGCGGCGTTTGTCTGGTCGCCTCACCACGCCGGCGACCAGGCGGAGATTTTCGAGATACTTCAGCAAGTAGTCTTTTACGGAGTTGCGGTCGTGGCTTTTCTTGCGAGTTCCGCGATCTACAACGAGAAACGTTCGCGCAGGATCATTGGTGTGCTTTCGAAGGCGGTGAGCCGTGCTCAGTATCTGCTCGGACTCCTGATCGGATGTGGCTATTTCGCAATCGCCTATTTCCTGGCAATCGGCGCATCCGTTATGTGGCTGCTGGGATACTCGAGTGCGAGACTCGAGTCTTGCGTCGTTCTTCTACTACACGGCTGCCTGGCGTCTCTTTGGATTGCCACGCTCTCGCTGCTCTTTTCAACGTTCCTCTACCCCTTCATCGCAGCCGCCGTAGCGGGCGCCGCCGCGTTTGCGCCACTCGCTCTATCACGCCCCAACGTTGCTCTGGCGCCGGCAGCGCATCTGATGGAATCGGCAGGATCGCTCGCAGCAACACTGGCCTGGCAGCCTGTCGTCTCCGCCGTGATCGAATCCACTGCGTTTCTCTCCATGGCCATTCGAATATTCGCCTCGCGCGATGTAACCGTCAGCATCGAGTAAAAATTTGAAAATCGGAGCGCCAAATCGCGGCTCAGACGTAGCCGGCTGACTCCTTCCGCTATAATCACAAACGGAGAAGTTAATCGCCGCTATCGTGACAATCCCCCGCTCCAGAGATCTTGGCTGGCCGGGACCCTACGGACAGTATTACTGATGACAGATAACAGCAGGCCAAAGCCCAAGGTTTTGGTGGTCGACGACGAGCGCGTAATCGCCGATACCCTGGCAATCATTCTCAATCAGAACGGATTTGCGGCGACCGCGGTTTATAGCGGAACTGGAGCCATCGAAAAGGCCAGAAGCGAGCGCCCAGACCTGATCATCAGCGACGTCATGATGGACGACATGAATGGCATCGACGCTGCTATCAACATTCGTCAATTCCTGCCCTCCTGCAAGATTCTTCTCTTTTCCGGGCAGGCTGCCACAGCCAAGCTGCTGGAGAACGCACGCGCTCGCGGGCATGAATTCGACATCCTCGCCAAACCAGTTCATCCGCAGGATTTGCTCGCGAAATTGAGAGATTAGGAGCGTTGGCTGGATCGGCTCTTCACCTTTCCATGAACTGAAGCGCTGCTTTTGCGCGAGGAATCTGTTTCCCGACGTTCCTTGGAAGGCGACGGAAATCAGATCCCTCACCCGCAACCTCAAATATCAGCTTGCCACGGGCATCGCGGCGGGTTC
>DATLKS010000083.1:0-4223 GCA_035538255.1 Terriglobales bacterium | reverse complement strand
TTCGCGATGCATGATGCCGAGCTGCAGCATCGCCGTCACATAGAGTGACTGCACCAGCCGATCGAAGGTCATCTCGAAGTCTTCAGCTTTGCCGTGACCTCCCGCGGCCAACATGTCGTCGAGCTTCTTGCCCGAGGCGCGATACTCTTTGTGCTGTGCCTCCTGCTCGGCGTGAGTCGGTGGAGGCGGCATTGGATCTTCACGACTCGCTGCTTGCGGGCTCTGGCCGGATGGAGTCGCCTTTGACGAGGGGTCGTCACGAACTTCGGTGCGAAGCTCGCCCTCTTCGGTGAACTTTCGCCGGTCGCTTACGACAAAATCAGGTTTCTTTTCTGCCATACGTTTTACTTACGATGCTATTGGGACGGGAGCCTCAGCGGGCTTCGCCTCGCCTCCCGGATAAGTGATCTTGGCGCCGCTTTCTAGCGCCTCACGCCGGATGTAGCCCAGCGCAATTGCCTGGTCGCCGCTTTCACTGGGTATGCGAGAGACGCTGGTGATCTCGCCTACATCTTTGCCATCCGCCTGGAGCTTCGAGCCGACGGATGGAAATTCGCCTTGCAGATGAAATGCCTGCAATGTTCTATGGACGTTTCCGCGCGAGCGAATTCGTTCGACGATCTCTTGTCCGATGTAGCAGCCTTTCGTGAAGTTGAGCGCGTGATCCTGCTGCGTTTCCTGAGGCAGATCGCGGTCACGAATATCCGTTCCATATTTGGGAATCGCGATCATTACCCTGAATCTCTCCAGGGCCTCGCTGCCAACCGGAACTGCGCCGGCAGTGAGCAGCGCGTTCCAAACCTGCGCAACGGTCTGAGTCCCGGCCCAGAGCTCGTATGTGACGAATTCGTCGCTCGCCATCCGCGTGAGCATGATTGCGTTGTCATTCCACGTGAGATCCGCAACCTGCATTGGCTCTAATCCGGGATCCGCGAGTCCTGTCTTCTTCAAAATGTCTGGTGCTTTTGGCCCCTGAATCCTGATTGCACTTAGCTCCGAACTCTTGTCGACCAGCTCGACTTTGTCCATGATGATGTATCGGCGCAGGAGTTTCAGCAGATTGTCGAGCTGCGAGTGCTCTGTGTCGATCAGCAGGTATTCGCCCCGGTTATATGTGTATAGATCGCCCAGAATGCGTCCCTGCGGGTTGAGCACAAAGCTGTAATTTCCGCGATTCACCGGCAGATCTTTGATGTTGTTCGTTACCATTCCATTCAGCCAGCGCATACGGTCGTTGCCGGTGACCGCGAGCTTTGCACGCCAGCCCAGGTCATAGATGGCGCAGCCAGACGTGAGCTCGTGGAACTCTCGCTTCACGTCGCCGAATTGAGATGCGGTTTCGACTCCCCCGTACTCACCCATACGGGCACCGGACTTGGCGAGCGTCTCATAGAGCGGAGTTCTGAGCATAGGCGAACCTTTGATTATAACGGTGGTTCCTGAGTGGGAGGGACCGAAAACCAGTTGAACAAGAAGGTCACGGAGTAGTCGATCAGACTGGGCTTGCGTCCGCCGGTCGGGGACCTAATCAGTTCATTGGTTACAGACAAAAATCCTTCATGGTCCGCGTGGCCTCCGTGTTCAACCGCTTTTCTCTGTTATGTTTTCTAGCGTGAACGGATCGAAGAAGCTCATTGCCGTTGTGCCCGGCGACGGCATTGGCAAAGAAGTGATTGCTCAGCCGGTGAACGTAATTAAAGCCAGTGGAGCCGAGGTGGTTTTCACGGAATTTGATTGGTCGGCCGATCGATATCTTCAAGACGGCACAACCATTCCGCCGGACGGATTCACTATGCTTACCCGCGACTTCGATGCTGTGTTCGTTGGTGCTCTGGGCGATCCTCGTGTGCCGTCGAATGTCCATGCCAAGGATATCCTGCTAGGCATGCGTTTCAAAATGGACCTCTACGCCAATGTACGTCCGGTCAGGTGTCTGGACGACTCGCTCTGTCCGCTGAAGAATGCGCGCGCCGAGGACATCGATTTCGTTGTCATCCGCGAAAACACGGAAGGCCCTTATGTCGATGCGGGCGGTGTCTTCAAGCAAGGCACTCCCGATGAAGTTGCCGTGCAGGAGGATGTGAACACACGTAAAGGTGTGGAGCGCGTGATCCGCTATGCATTCGATTACGCGCGCCGGCACGGCCGCAAGAAAGTGCTGATGAGCGACAAGTCAAATGTGATGACGTATGCTCACGGCCTGTGGCAGCGCGTCTTCAAGCAAATCGCCGCCGAATACTCCGATATTCAATCGCAACACATGTACGTGGACGCGCTCTGCATGCATATGGTCCGCGAGCCAAAACAATTCGACGTGATCGTCACCAACAACATGTTTGGCGACATCATCACCGATCTGGCTGCGGCGCTCCAGGGCGGCCTCGGCATGGCGGCCAGCGGTAACATTCATCCGGGAAAAACATCGATGTTCGAGCCGGTCCACGGTTCGGCTCCGCCGTTTGCGGGAAAGAATATCGCTAATCCCATAGGCGCAATTGCTACGGCAGCGATGATGCTCGATCATTTGGGTTTCGCCCTCCAGGCGCGAAAGATCAATGACGCTGTGCTTGAGGCTGTGCGTCAGAAGAAAACGACACAGGACATTGGCGGAAGCCTCGGGACCAGAGAATCAGGAGAGTGGATCGCGAAGAAAGCGACTGGCTAGTTCCACATTCCTTGCAGCCTTTTCAGTGCTCGATACGCGAGTACGTATTGGGCATTGAATTGCAAGGCTTGCAAATAATGCGCTCGCGCCTTTGCCCATTCCCGCCGATGCTCATAGACGCGACCAAGATTGAAGTGCGGAAAGCAGTACGACGCGTATCGCGCGGCGGCTAGCGCCTTCTGAAACCAGGGGATTGCCGCCTCCCACTGTCCCTGCTCGATCAGATAGGCGCCAATATCGTTATAAGGATTGCCAAAGTCAGGATCGACTTTGATCGCGCGCCGGCAGTCGGCAATCGCCTGCTCGTAGTTGCCTTGGAAGGAATGCGCCCAGCCTCGGAAGGTGTATGCCTCAGCGGTGGGGAACGCGTCAATCGAGTGTGAGTACAGCTCAATGGCCTCTTCGTACTCGCCCTTCTCCTGATGCTCGTAAGCCCGGCGGAAGTACTCCCCTGCGCGTTGTTTGAGTTCGCTATCGGCCATAAAGCAATAAACCCCAGGCGTCCACTGGCGACGCGGCGCTACCTACCAGTATTATCCAATTAGTGTATGAGTAAAGTCTCATCTGATTTCCCAGTGGCAGGCAGAATCGTGGCGCGGTTTGCGGTTTGTCTCCTGCTACTGTTCCAGTGCTGCCTTGCTGGGGCGCAGCAGTCTCCAGCGCAGCAGAAGCCAAAGCCTTCGACAAGTTCTCCACAACAAACACCCGGTAAGGGGGATATCGGCGTACAGGTCCAGCCGGCAGCGCCTCCCGCGGAGAAGAAGATCACTCCTGAGGAAGCGCGGGAATTGTTCGCCTCGATCGACGAGACGCTGGAGTGGCTGAGCAAGGATACGGGCTATCCAATCAAGCGCAAGGTTACAGGCGAGTTAGCCAGCCGCGACCAGGTCGCGAAATACGTCGATGAAAAGATGAACGAGGACGAAGACGCCAAGCGGCTGGAGCGTTCAGAAATAGTCCTCAAGAAGTTTGGCCTACTTCCTCGCGAGTTCGATCTGCACAAATTTCTAGTCCAGCTTCTCCAGGAGCAGGTCGCGGGATATTACGATGTCAAAACAAAAAAAATGTATCTGCTCGACTGGCTCTCGGCCGACGCCCAGAAGCCGGTACTCGCGCACGAACTCACGCACGCGTTGCAAGACCAGAGCTTCGGTCTGAAGGATTGGGAGAGTCCAAAGGCTCCCAAGGGCGGTGACAAGGAAGCGTATAGCTACGACGAAGATGAAGCTTCCACTGCGCGCAGTGCCGTGGCCGAAGGGCAAGGAATGGTTACGCTCGTCGATTACATGCTGCGCGGCTCCGGGCACACATTGGCGGAAGCGCCGCAGGTTGCGCAGATGATGCGTTCGGCGATGACTTCCAACAGCGAATTCCCGCTGCTGCAGCAGGCGCCGCTCATGATTCGTGAATCGCTCGTGTTTCCCTACGGCGATGGGCTTACGTTTGAGGCTGCTCTGCTTCAGAACGGCGGCAAAGATACCGCGTTCTCCGGCGCGTTCCGACGTCCTCCCCAGGACACGCATCAAGTGCTCGATGTCGCCTCGTATCTCAAAAATCG
>DATLKS010000082.1:0-3496 GCA_035538255.1 Terriglobales bacterium | reverse complement strand
TGCATAGGACGTAGTTGCGGTCGGCACGGCTCTTCCACCAGGAACTGCGATGGAATGGGCCGGAGAGCCTGGTAATTGCATTTCAGTCTGACACGTCCGGGAGATCCTTCAGCCAAAAGAAGGCCTTTAAGGATGACAGGTATTAAGAGGTTGCAGACAAGCCATTAAGATTGCAGGCCAGCGGACTAGAGATTTGCGAACCATGCAATCATGACCTGGCGATGACACGAGTCTTTGTTGCCACTTCCAATCCCGGTAAACTCGCCGACTTTGCCGAGGCAGCGAAGGCACACAATATCGAAATGCTTCCCCTTCCCGGTATCAAGCAGATCCAAGCTCCGGAAGAGACTGGCGTCACCTTCGACGAGAATGCGAGCTTAAAAGCTGAGTTCTACAGCCGGCACCTGCCCAAAGAGATTCTGATCGCCGATGACTCCGGTCTTGTGGTTGACGCTCTGGGCGGCGAGCCGGGCGTGCGCTCTGCGCGATACGCTGAAGACGCCGGCATCGTTGCTCCCGATCCGGACAGGGCTAATAACGATCTATTGCTTCGGCGTGCCGAGACAATTCCCGACGGAAAACGGCAATGCGCATTCGTCTGCACCATTGCAGTCGCCCGCGCCGGACAAACGCTTCAAACCTTCACCGCCGAAGCCAGAGGTACTCTCCTCCATGCACCTCGCGGGTCAAACGGCTTCGGATACGATCCGCTGTTTTATTTTCCAGACTTGAAGAAATCATTCGCGGAGCTATCTCGACCCGAGAAGCTCCAGGTCAGTCACCGCGGAGCGGCATTCCGCATGTTTCTCGACTGGATGGACAAGCAGATTTGAGAATGCACTCAAGCCCACTTGTTCAGTTGAGAGCTGGTCGCTGGTACCTGGCAGCTACTTCCCACAGCTCTCGCCAATCCACTTCAAATACTCCGAACTTCCACCGTCGATGTTCACCTCGATCGCTTCCGGCAGGTCGTAGGAGTGGAGTTCGCGAATGCGGGAGGTAACCGAAGCCGCCTTTGTCGCAATGGTCTTTATCAGCATCAGAAATTCCTGGGCGCTCTCGACCTTACCTTGCCAGCGATAGACCGACTCGATCGGTCCCACGATGTTCACACATGCCGCGAGCTTCCCTTCGATGAGTGCTTTGGCTATGCGCGAGGCTTCCTCGCGCGAACCTGCGGTGCTGATGACGAGCTTCTCGTCTGCCATTCTTCTACAATCATAGGTTTCCTCAACCAGTGCAAGTCGCAACTAACAACAAAACACGGCGCGGATTACGCGGACCCTGGGGGCGGATTACGCGGATGAAAGAGAATGGATCGAGCAGGTCGGCAGCCTGCGACGCATAATTGACCGCTGCTCATCTGCGGCAATCCCTTTTTCCGCGTAATCCGCGTTGGATGTTGCTGTTGAATTTTGGTTGATGTTGCTAGAGGAGGGCGCCATGGCAACGCAGATCAAGTTTGGTACCTCGGGATGGCGGGCGATTCTCGCCGATGAGTTCACGATGGAGAACGTGCGACGCGCGGTAACCGGCATTGCGCGCTACGTTGCCTCGCGTAATCCGAAAGACGCGAAGCTGCTCGTCGGGCGCGATCCGCGCTTCCTGGGCGAAGCCTTCGTGGCCGAGGCCGCCAGTATTCTTGCGCGGCACGACGTGAAGCCGCTGGTGATTCCGGAAGCCGCTCCTACACCGGCTATTGCTTATGCCGTGATCACGCGCAAAACCGATGGAAGCATCAACTTCACCGCCTCACACAATCCGCCGGAGTACAACGGCATCAAGTTCTCGACTCCCGACGGAGCACCTGCTCTTCCCGAGGTGACGAAGGCGATCGAAAAAGAAATTGCGGCAGTGACTCCCGGCCCGAATGGTGCTGGAGATAAGAAAACCGGCGCCGAGGAAGTCGATGTAAGTCCCGCGTATCTCAAGCGTCTTTCGGAATTGGTGGACTTGCCGGCGATTAAGAAGTCGGGAATCAAAGTCGTCTTCGATCCCTTCTGGGGTGCGGCGCGCGGATATTCAGATAATCTGCTGCGAGAAAACGGAGTTTCGGTTGCCACCGTGCACGACTATCGCGACGTGCTCTTCGGCGGGCACGCTCCTGAACCGGAAGGCAAGCTGCTCGATGAGTGCCGCGCCAAGATGAAGGAGACGGGAGCGGCCATCGGCATCTGCACCGATGGGGACGCCGACCGCTTTGGTCTTGTCGATCAGGATGGCACGTTCATCCAGCCGAATTATGTAATCGCTCTGCTCTTTGACTACCTGCTGCAAACCCGCGGCTGGAAGACCGGAGTGGGAAAGTCGGTGGCGACCACCAACATGCTCAATGCAATCGCCGAGAAGCACAAATTGGAGCTGCATGAAACTCCGGTGGGCTTCAAATATATCGGCGAGTTGATCAAGGCGGACAAGATCACCATCGGCGGCGAGGAAAGCGCAGGCTTGACGATTCGCGGTCACGTTCCAGAAAAGGACGGCATCATCGCGGGCCTCCTGTGCTGCGAAATGGTTGCAACACGAAAGAAAACAATGCAGGAACTTTTGCGCGAGCTATTTGGCAAAGTTGGTTCCTTTTATCCCGTGCGCGAGAACTTCCGCTTGACGCCTGAGGTGAAAGAGAAGTTCACTAAGAAGGTGACCGTCGATCCGACAGATTTTTCCGGACGTAAAGTAACCAAAGTGGTCCGGACAGACGGACTCAAACTGATCCTGGCCGACGGTTCATGGGTGGCCTACCGCCTCTCCGGCACAGAACCAGTTGTTCGCGTCTATACCGAAGCTCGATCGGAGAGCGATTCGGCGAAGCTGACCGAAGCGGCCAAGCAGTGGGTGCTGCAGTAGGCATGGAAAAAGTTAAACCGATACTTGAAGCCGCATGGCAGCGGATCTATGAATGGCGCCGCAAAGGCGCAACCGTTGCTTTGGCTTTGTTAGCAGTGTGGGTAGCGTACCACGTGACGTTTGGTCCTAACGGAATGATTGTTTACTCCCACAAGCGCGGTGAGCACCGCGCGCTCAATAAAGAGATACTTGAACTCAAGCAGGAGAACGATCGCCTCACCCAACGCGTCGAGTCCCTGAAGAGCGATCCCGAAGCAATCGAAAAAGAGGCACGCGAACAGCTTCGCTACGCGCGTCCTGGAGAAGTGATCTACACCCTTCCGCAGCCTGCGGGCAAGCCTTCCACAATCACCGCCGAGAAGCGCTGAATCGATAACTTCTGATTAGACAAGTTGACGAACTTTGCAGGCGGTGACAAACGATCAGTGTTAAAAGTGGTTGAACGGAAGAATTTGGCACTGTGCAGAACTGTCATCCTGAAGCGCTTCTTTGCGCGAAGGATCTCCCGCGAAGTTTAGAACCTAATTGTTGCCAGCGCGGCTCTTCCACCAGAAACTCCATCGCATAGGCCGAAGAGCGTAGCAGATGCATTTCAGTCTGACGCATCCCCCGAGATCCTTCGCGCAACAGAAGCGCTTCAGGATGACAG
>DATLKS010000081.1:0-5467 GCA_035538255.1 Terriglobales bacterium | reverse complement strand
ACGCAATCGCGACTGTCTACATCTTGCGGTTGCCCGGCGTCTATTGGAAGTCGATCCTACGAACCGCGATCATTTTCGGTCTGCTGACAGGATCGATGGAAGTTATCAACATCAGTATCGAGAATGGAATTCCATTCAACGCACACGGTGCAGCTATGCCAATTAGTTTCATGCTCCTCGTATTTATATTCTGGGGAGTTGCAGGATTCCGAACGGCTCGCTCGCTCAGATCCATACGTGGCGGCTTGTTGGCAGCGATTTTGAGTGCGGGCATTTGCATGCTGATCGCGATTGCCGCCGGCTTCCTTGTCCAGTTTGTGCTTTCTCCACCCGCTTCGGCAGTCGTGTCGGATTGGGTGGAATTCAACCGCAGCGGTTGGACCGATGCGCATGCGTTCGCAATTGCAAACACGTTCGATTCAGGATTTACTCATCTGGTAATGGCGCCTCTTGTCGGATTGGTATTTGGCGGCGCTGGCTCTGTGATGGCGCAATTAGGCTCGTATGGCGCTTCAGGCATTACAGATCAGAGTCTGAGTTGAATACAAAACCACGAGTCCTAGCCCGCACACGCGAGATGTGATTCGTCGCGCGAAACTCTTGATGGTTTTGAGAAAGCAAGAAAGACGTTGCTGCGTTTGAAGAGCGACGGGTTGGCCGAGCGTCTCACCTGGATTCAGACAGAGCGATCGACAGCGATCGCGAGCTCAGCTCCTGGCAACCTTTCCTTTTTTTCTTCGAGCCAAGCCTTGCGAATGAGGTTCGCCAATCTCTCATCTGCGCTCAACACAGTCTTAGACGTGCTCGATGGAACATCAAATCTGAGGACTCGTATCTTGCTTCGCTTTGGATCCGCTGATTGCAGCCTTGGCATATAGATAGATTGGATGCAGAAATGAGCTGCGAGGACAATTTTGGACAACGCCTCGAAGTACAGCCCCGTGCGAGCAGAATCGCGGTTGTCAAATCTCATCGTGGCGCGGCTTAAAGATGCCATCTCTCAACGAACCGCCGCTGAATTCATCCAAACGTACGGTTACTTTTAATTACATACACAACTCAAAAGAGCAGGTTGTCCCAAAATAAAACGACGACGCGATTACGATTAGTCCGAGAGCAGCAACACGGCGGTGAATATTGTCACGATCGTAACTAGGATGATGAAGTACCAAGTGACAACCGACCACTCAAACTGCTTGAGTCGCTGCGGCGATCACAACATCAGGATGGTCTAGAACAGTGTTCAGCGATGGTGACAACGGAGACGCGATGATGACCGTTCACACTCCAAGCAATGGTGTCGTGGTCAACCATGTTCATAAGAGCGCTACGGTTCCCTTACCTAGCTATACGCGCGCGAAGCTAGATTTGTACCAAATGCAGTAAGTTACTGGCCGATCGCCGCAGCGTCCGATTCTCGCCTTTATAGGCCAGCTGCTTCTATGACGACGATTACTTTTCAAAATCCCGAATTCCGACGAGAGAGCTGTGTGCTACACTCTGTCTCAGATTGTGCTACAAGGAGATCGGATTGGCGACGATTGTTAAAAAGAAACAGGCGGGGCGGGTTCGAATCGCGCATGCCGATGAGCTGTCGAGGGTCCAACCAGACACAAGCCGGCGCCTTCGGGATGCGCTCACGATTGCCGAGGAGGCAGGTCTCCTGCGGGGAGCTCGAACCAAGGTTGTCCGTGGCCGAATGCCAAAGGCATTGGTGCAGAGGGCAAAGGCGACTTCGGGCGTTCACTCTGACACAGAGCTAATCGAAGTTGCCTTGGCGAATCTTGCCGTTGCGGACCACTATGCAGATTGGCTGCTCTCTCAACGAGGTTCGCTGACGAAGGAAATCGATCTTGAGTTCTGACGTCGAAAGCGTTCTTCGGCGCTTAAAGCCAGACAAGCGCCGTGAACCACTGACGAAGCGAAGCGGGTCTGAGCTTCCTTTTGCTGAGCGCGCCTCTCGCTTGCCTCGTGCCCTGCTCTACGACACGACAGTTTACGTCGATATTCTGCAGGATCGCTTTCCACACAGAGGCGAGGTTGCGATCCGAGTGGCGGATGCCTGGCATTCCACAGTAACCGAAGCCGAGCTGATTGCGCCGTGCGGGTTCTTGAATCCAGACCACCCGGAGACTTCCAACACTGTGAAAGGGATTGTCGGAGCGATTGAACGCAGGCCGGCACATCGGACGATTGCTCCGGATCGGGAAATTTGGCTGGTGGCCGGCGTCCTCTCCGGCATATTGGCTCGTCTTCAAGGGTACGGACGCGCCGAGCGACGTCGAGCTCTGAACGATGCATTGATCTTCGCCACGGCGAGGAAACACGGTATGACCGTGCTAACGCGCAACACTGATGACTTCGATCTTCTGCAGCAGCTTGACCCGGGCGGACAAGTGCTCTTCTACGAACGTCTATGACATGAGGTCGTTGCCGACAGCCATGGCGAATCGTTGCTGACGCAAAGCAACAATCGGCCTCTGCCGCTGAGCGTGCGCGTTTCGCTTGTCGACAAGTGAGCGAGCACTCCTGGAGTCTGCCGTCGCGGAAGTATCCGTTGCACCGCAAGCGTGAAGATCCCGAGTCTGTAGCATGATCAACAAACCTGTATCATTCACAGCGAAGAGCTGCCGCGGGATCGATGCCAAGAGCGCGCCGTGCCGGAATCAACATTGCTGCCAGTGCCACTAGCCCAAAGACAGCCAGCGCGATTCTATAGCTGCCGAGGTCCAGCTTTTTAACCCGTCGACGCGACTCGCGATGAGCAGCGCAACTGCATGTGCCAGTGCGATTCCGGTCGCTGCTCCAAAGCTAAAGGGAGCCGTGTACTGCGCCACCAACGTCCTAATGATGTCGAGCGCCCTGGCTCCAAGTGCTATTCGTATCCCGATCTCCTTAGTGCGACTGGCTACTGCGTAGGCAATCAAGCCGAAAATGCCGAGTCCCGCAAGGAACGTCGCGGTCGTGCCGAAGCCCCTTTTGGGAAGGCTCAGTCGCAATCGTACCGTTAAATGAAACCGTGCCGTCCGCACTGAGCGCGACGTTCCAAATCATCTTCGTACCGGTGCCAAACGCCGCCAAGTATCGACCTTCGCGTTTTCCCACGGAGGCCCAATCGGCGAGCAAGGTCAGAGATTCGATTCTTACGCCCATGCCGAACCTCAGCTGGCCAAATTCCCGCAAGAACTGGTCCAGACGCTCGCGGAGATCGGTTTCGAGTACGGCACTGCTATCAGCAGGCTCGGCTCTGTTGACGGCGAAACGTTGCAGCACATCGGCTAAGATCGTTGCGATCTGCTTACCGTGCGGTCGGCTTAATTGAAGAGCACGATGATGACCCTACGCCACATCGTGGTAATGAGCAGCCTGCCCTTGGTCCCTGCGTTTCACCCTTGCCATTTTCGCCAACATGAAAAACAGACGGTTGATCATGTCGCGATTTTCCTCGGCAAAATACGCTGCTGCCTCTTCGGGCTTGCCGAATCTGGCAAACGCTTGACTCTCCGCAGCTTCAACCGATATCCCTCGTTGCACACCCGCCTGGATGGCATCGAGAAGGTGCTCACGCGTCTCCTCGATAATCCGACTGTCGATGACGCCACGCTTCCATAGTTCGCAGCGAAATTGCTCCAGATACGCTTCGAGGCGAGCTGACATTATGCAAGCTCTCCCACGATGGCCTGCACGGCGCGAGCAAAGTCGCTCCAGTCGTCGTGGTACTTGGCAAGCGCGCGATGCCCTGCACGCGTGAGTTGATAAATCCGGCGGCGGCGTCCATTCAATTCGGACCACCGGCTCGATAACAGTCCAGCACGCTCTAACCGATGCAGTGCGGGGTACAGTGTGCTTTCGGGCAAGTCGAATCTGCCGCCGCTATTAAGGTGCAACCATTCGGCGATCGCATATCCGTGCGACGGCCGCGATCTCACGGCGGCTAGCAACAATAAGTCGATATGCCCCTTGAGCATTTCAGCGGTCACTGTCAGCTGATAATATACCTCGCTATCCGATGTATCAAAAAATGTAGGGCTGCCGATCGGGTTCTGTAAGACAGCCGCAATTCTCTACAGAATGTCTATTCGCGGAGAGATCTCAATTGCTCTTCGCGGTACAGAGCTGGGCGCTGGCGCTTCTCGCGTCTTTGTTCGCCTTGGCACAAAATGCAAAAGTCGATGCGAGTTCGCGCCGAGATCGCAGCAACGATGGAGCGAACCCCTTTTTCGAAACGTGATCGCGCTCTCGTGCTCAATACCGTCCTCCGATTCTCTTGAACGCACTCCAGAAAGGAAAAAATGCTCGCCAAAAAACGCCAGACCGCACCGACAACTGCACCGCTTTGCTTGGCATCAGACGTGACATCTGGCCGAAACTCGGAATGGACGTGCAGCACTCGTCATCAGTGTCTTCGGTATGACTGCCGATCAGAATGACCGTCCAGAGCAGCCGTTTTTTCACGTCGGCGATGGCGTTCCGGAGAGTGGCATTTACCGTGTCTACCACTCTTATCACCGCGAGCCGCAGGAAGTGACCTTACTGCGGGATGAGGTGTTCCCGAGGTGTGCAAAATGCGACACTTCAGTGCATTTTGAGCTGATCAAAAGCGTTCCAGGAGTGGAAAGCCGCAACTTCTGCGTGCGGCTCTACAACATTCCTAGCGAGGAATCTGAGGCTGCATAGCACGAGGGGGGTTCGCCTTGTTCCATTTGGGGGCTTCCCGCGACCGGGCTGATCCACGTCCTGCAGCAAGACCGAAAAAGTTTTGTTATCAATTTTTCGTTCTTTGCAACAAAACGACGAAGGTTTTGTGACGGAAACCTGTGAATGGCGTCGTCTATGGTTGGCGCGACGCAGGATAGAGTTGCAGCAGTCTATTCACTAATTGCGAGACCCGCTGCGCCTCTGACTGTGCCATGACTGAATATTCACTCGCCCTCGTTTCTGCGACTTGCTGGTGAAGTAAGTAGAGTGCATGTATCAACCCCTGTAGGGGATTGTTGATCTCATGGGCAAGCTGGGCCGCCATTTCCTGTTTTGCTGAGGTCTCCAGCGCTTTTTCAGCCTGCTTGCGAAGAGTGATGTCAGTGTTCACCCCAATCATTCGCTGCTCACCCTTTGCTGATTTGTAGAATTCCCCAGACGATGCGATCCAGCGCACGCCGTCATTAGTCCCGACAACTCGGAATTCAATCGCGTATGGATGAGCCGTGTCCACGGCCTGCTTGAGTGCGGCTAGCACGCGATCACGATCCTCCGGGTGCACCAGTTGAAGCCAGACTTGAACCGGATCTTCGTGGCTACGAGCAGAATCTTTCGGATTGCTGGACCAGATTACTCTTCCTGTGGCGAGGTCCAATTCCCACGACCAGATATTTGCAATCTCATGCGCAAGCTCAAAACGCTCCCGCGCGAGCTTAAGTTCTTGTTGTGTGCTTCTGAACCGGGAGATAAGCCAAGCGACGGCGAGAGA
>DATLKS010000080.1:0-1592 GCA_035538255.1 Terriglobales bacterium | reverse complement strand
ATCTCGCGGGAAGGTGGCGATGGCCAGTCTCATCATCGCCGAATCCGCGATCTTTACGATCTTCGTTGTTGCGTATCTCTTTTATTTGGGGAAAAGTCTGACGGGGCCGAGTCCGCGCGAGGTCGTTGAAACGCAGATCTTCTATTCGATTTGCTTGTTGTCCAGCAGCTTGACCATTCATCTCGCAGCGAAGTCTCTGGCACGCGGCATTGCATTCGCATTTCTTGGATTCTGGCTGCTCACCATTGCCCTTGGTGGCATGTTCCTCTATGGCACGGCGCAGGAATGGCACCGTTTGATCTACGAACACGGGCTGACGATTTCGACCAACTTGTTCGGAACAACATATTACTCGCTTATCGGCTTGCACGCGTTTCATGTCACCGCGGGTCTCGTCATGCTCTTGACCGTTGCAGTGTTCGGACTATGTGGGCGTGTGGGAGTGAAGCAGTCTGGTCGCATCGAAGTGCTCTCCATGTACTGGCATTTCGTCGACGCCGTATGGGTTGTGGTTTTTACCGTAGTTTACGTTCTCGGCCGCTGAGGTGGAAATGGCGACACAATTGGCAACGGAGCAATTGAACGAAACTTGTCGGACTCCAAGCACGATCGAGGTGCCGGCGCCCACAGCCTGGCCCTTCATCCTGGCTTTTGGGGCGACCCTCCTATTTGCGGGGCTGGTGACGAGCATGTCGGTGAGCATTCTCGGCGCCACACTCGCGCTCACAGGCTGCGTCGGATGGTTTCGTGCCATCTTTCCGCGTGAGCACGAAGAAGCCGTCGGAGTGGCTCCCGAAGAGATTCGCCTCATCACCCATCGACAGGCCGTGGAGCGACTGCCCGTTCAGGGGGATCAGGTCCGCGCATGGCTTCCCGTCCGTACGTATCCGATCTCGGCGGGTGTGAAGGGCGGATTGGCAGGCAGCATCGCAATGGCACTATTGGCATGTGCTTACGGGGTTGTGAAGGCCGGCAGCATCTGGTATCCCATCAATCTCCTGGCGGCAGTTGTCTATCGGGAATCCCTACGACTCGGGCCCGCACAGCTAAATTCATTTCATGCGGACAGTTTCACGATTGCTTTTCTCCTCCATGGGTTAGTCTCTATTTTGGTTGGATTGCTGTACGGCGCAATGCTTCCCATGTTGCCACGCCGCCCGATCGTGGTTGGCGGATTAATTGCTCCGGTGTTGTGGTCGGGGCTGATTTACTCAATCCTTGGTTTGCTGAATCCGTTGCTCGCAACCCACATCGATTGGTACTGGTTCGTTGCCTCGCAAGTGGCCTTTGGAATTGTGGCAGGCCTTGTAGTTGTGCGCCAGGAGAGCATTCCTGCCCGCGAGAATGTAGCGTTTGCTCTACGAGCAGGAATCGAAGCTCCTGGAACGATTCCACCGCGAGAGAGCGGAGAGGAGCGCCGATGAGCCGGGTCCCGTATCTGTCTGCATTCGCCGTTCTCCCCCTTGTACTCCTCTCGGCCTGCAGCACTCCACATGGCCAGCCTCAGCAAGATTCGGAAGCGGTGGCACCGAACCAGGTTGTTGACTTTGGCACTCTCTACGCACAGAACTGTGCGGGCTGCCACGGCGCAG
>DATLKS010000079.1:0-3302 GCA_035538255.1 Terriglobales bacterium | reverse complement strand
GTTTGTGACGTTGATGAGTATCCCCTGCCGAATCACATCAGTTCCAAAACGATAATCGTCCAAAGACACTCTGTTGCCACCACTCTGAAGGGGCACCCTGCGAACGGCGCGCAGGGTGCGACACGCACAGTTTCCGAATCGGAACGACACGAAGACATAATCTCAACCGACCCGCCACTGCATGAGTTCTATGGCGATTTCTGTGCTTCGCCGCCGAGCAAGCCCAAGACAAGTCCGCTAAAGCCAGAAAAGGAGTCCATTAGACTTTTGGAGATGTCCGGCAGATTGTGCTGACTAGTCCAAATTGCTCCCCACAGCAGCGCGCCGGCGATTGTCACGGCAGCCCCGAAGCGCCAAGCGTTAAATTGCGGCGTGGTGGCATCGGTCAGCTTGACAGCTCTTTTGGCGGCTTCTGCGTCAATGTCGAGCAGTTCGCTAGGATTGAGCATCAACGCGTCGCGGAGCGATTCGTTGATGGCCGGCACTACCGGGCGGGACGACGTAAAGAAAATTCCCATTTCGCCTCCTGAACACCAAGCCGCCAGACGAAGTGCCTTACCCTGCTGGCTGGCGCACGCATTCCCTTTTGATCGTAACGCCTAGAATGTGCGCGAGATCGATGCCGATGACTCCCGCGCTTGATGTTGTTTTTGACTTTGTGCCCGTCATGAGTGTCTCCGGCCGACGCCCTAATATCCGCACCTAATTCCGTCGCGGGACCGGCGACTGGTTGGAAAGCAGTGAGCAGGTGCTGAATATTGGCAGACAGTTTCTTTGTCACGTCGACGATGTAATCAGGGGTGTATTCGTTCTTGATCTCTCCTTCGGCAGGGCACGACTCGTAGAGCCAATCCGGTTGATGTGGATGTAGAAGACGTAAAGGCTAGATTCCCCGTAACAGCCGCTTTCTAGAAATTACGTCTTCTTTGTTCCATTGATTCTTGTCAACGCGATCCTTTTCATATGCATACCAGTTCGCGTATAGCACAGCCTGCAACTTTGTCTTCGGATCAGGCTCACTCCATCGCAAGACTTGAATGAGACAGGCGTCAGCCTCCCTCTTGTTCTTTTCAAACCCCGTCGCGAGCCGGTTACAGAGCTGCGTCAGCTTGCTGGTGTCATCCACGGTTGCGTTTGCCAGAGTGACCAAGTCTCCCAGATGATTGGGCAGCAAGTGATGAAAGTGAAATTCCTAAGTATCGGCAACCGAGACGAGGCGGAGGATGATCACAGCTAGGACGAGCCGAATGAATTTCTTGGTCACCATAGTCTTCCTTGCTGCTAGGCTGCAGGCGGAACAGGCCGGCAGAAACGAACCTGCGATTGGAGTATGAATGGTGACGCAGGGTATGGCAGAAGGTTACCGAGAGGAAGATTTTCACTGTTTGTTACGAAACCCGGAAATTTTTCACCGCCGGGAACGCTGTTGGTTCTCGTCCTTCGAGTCCTAAGTACTTGCCTGTTAAGCCAAATACGAGACCGCAGTTCAACGTGCCAATTGGAAGTCCGACTTCGCTGCACGAGCGCCACGGAGATGGTTCGTCTGTAACGCCATTCGTACAAAAAATTAGAAAAGTGGTAATACGCGGCTGGCGACAGCCTGTAGCACAGGCGAACTAGCGGAAATAATCCATAAGATGAGAGCTGGAAAATTCTTGCTCCCCAACTGTCAACTAATTAGCCTTCGCGGCGTTGGGCTGTGCGCCCGAACTAAGCGGTAGCCGCCTTCGCAAGTTCAACGAAGAAGCCGCCTCCATTAGAAGTTGCGCCTTCATGTACGACGGCGGAAGACCGTTGAGAAAGGCCATCGCGAGGTCGGGCTCGTACTGGATTCCAATCTGCACCAGCGAAGCTTCCGAAACTCCCCTTGGCTCTGCCAATGCAATGCGGTTCGCCAATGCAAATCCCTGCTGCAGCAACTCGTGCAGGACGCTGGTGTTTTGTTCTGCAGCGGCAACGTAGGCCTCAGCCGAAATGACGTTGAGCTGGGTCGCATCATCGCTGCCTTGCGTTCCGCCTGAGGCTTCGGCAATCAGGCTCGCGGCTTGCTCGGGATGATCACCGGCGATGTCGCGCGCCACCTGCAGCAAAGTGCTTGCTCGCTCCGGACCAGCAGGCAACTGTTTCGCTTTCGCAATCGCCACGTCGGCGTTGAGATGCGAAAAATGCATGGCCTCGGACCGCGCCTCCGCTTCCGGATCCCGACTTGGAACTTGCGGCCGTGGAGCTCCAACCCTGCCTCCAAAGCTCATCGAGCGTGCATGACCTTCCTTGGTGTACTCCAAGGCGGCCCGCAGTTGCGGCCGTGTCGACTCTAATTGCTGGACCAGATCGGGATCGCGGTGAATCAGCCAGTCGAAGTGCAATATCGCAGCGTCAATGGCATTGTCGGTCTTTGCACTCTTGCCATCGGAGGTGTACACCTCGGCTCGGAACTGATACTTGTTCACATCGGTGGTAAGCAGGTTTTTTACCAGCAAACGCAAAGCGGGCTGCACCGAATCGGGCGGCAGGCCGCCGGCAATTGCCTGCAGCATCTGTCCAAAGTCAAGATCGTCAAAATACGTCGGCGCAGTTTGGCTGTATCGGGAAAATGCCAAATCCAGAACCGATTGTTCTACCTGGATAGCGTGCTGCTTGTTGTCTCTCCAGTCTTTGGAAACGGCATTCGCCGCGGCAGACCCCAGTGCAGAATAAGGATAGCGGCCCACCGAGCCCATAAATGCCGCCTCCCGTTCCAAGGTGGGAAGCGCGCCTTCGCCGTCCCGACTTGCGAGCACCTGGAAAACCTGCCGTGCCATCTGCATCTGCGGCGTCATTTGCATATTGCTGCTGGTGTCGGCATCGCTTGTCATCGCGTGCAGCAGTTCGAGCGCGCGATCCGGATCCACCCGCACGAGAATCGACATTGCAGTACCCTGCGTGGCGGCGCGCTCTTGTCCCTTTTGTTGCGAGGCCAACTGAAAGAGCTCGTTCGCCCACTCCCGCGCCAGATCGGGGCGCAGCTCCGCAACTTGCCCAGCTTGCATGCGCAGCAAAAACGGCTGCAATCGCAACGGCGCCTGCTTGTCTAAGTCATGACTTTGTTGCAGCAGATCCACGATCGTGGCATCGGAGCCGACACGGGGAGGCATCCCCGACGCGAGAGACTGTCCGCCACCTTGTTGAGCTATCGAGCTGCTGGAAAAAAGCGAGACACAGAGAAGGAAAACACTAAGAGATCGCCGCATGCAGCCTCCTCGATGGAGTTGCGCCGAGAATTATACGTCCCAGAGGGATAGGGGTGAGTTGCGCGGGAAACA
>DATLKS010000078.1:0-5868 GCA_035538255.1 Terriglobales bacterium | reverse complement strand
CACTTTCCAGAAGGTGCCCTTCTTACTCGTGGTTGGCGACAAAGAAGCAGAAACTGGCGAAGTCAGCGTGCGGGTTCGAGGAAGAGGGGACGAAGGAAAGGCCAGTGTGGATGCTTTTGTGTCCCGCATTCGTCGCCTGATTGAATCTCGAGCATCAGGGTTGGACTGACGAACCCGCGCACGACCCAAAATGCTAATTTGTAACGTTCCGGTTTTTCGCTTATGACCTTCTTCGTGTTCTCCCGTCCCAGGTTTGACCCGATTCCTTGCAGCACGTTAAAATAATTGAGTTTGTCTGGCCTAGTTGCCCTCGTCTGAGGGCCCGGAGCCGCCGTCTGAGCGGCTGGTAGGAATCAGCAAGCAACTTTCACGCGAGAAGGAAGAGCCTATGTACGCGGTCATCCGCGCCGGGGGAAAGCAGTTTCGCGTCGCGCCCGGAGACGTGATAAAGGTCGATCAGAAGGCGCCAGAAGACGGCAACATCGAGTTTACTGACGTTCTTGCCGTCTCAGGTGAGCCAGGCGCCTTGGTGCGTCCTGAGAAGGGCGCGCGCGTGGTGGGTAGCGTGGTCGAGGAAGGACGCGGCGACAAGATTCTGGTCTTCCACTTCAAGCGGAAGAAGCAGTACAAGAAACTGCAAGGACATCGCCAGCCGTTTACTGCGGTCCGCATAACCGAGATCGCGTTTGACGGACAAAAGTTCACCGCCCCCGCGCTGCCTGCAGCAAAGTCGAAAAAGGAACGGAAAGAGATGGCCAGCAAGCAGACTGAGCAGAAGGCAAAGAAGAAGAGCCGAACCGGAGCTGAAGGTAAGGCATCGAAAAGCAGCAAGCCTAGGACGGATAAGGGCACCGTGCGCGCAGCGCAGAAGCCGACGAAAAAGAAGTAATCGCAGTTTCGAAACCACGTAGCTCCCAAGCTGCGTAGCCCATAAGTTGAGAGAAATACATGGCACACAAAAAGGGTTTAGGTAGTTCTAAGAATGGCCGCGATTCTAATGCGCAGCGGCTTGGAGTAAAGGCTTTTGGCGGACAGCTCGTCACCGGCGGATCGATCATTGTTCGCCAGCGGGGAACCCGTTTGAAGCCCGGCAAGAACGTCGGTCGCGGTAAGGATGACACGCTCTTTGCCAAAGTAGATGGAATTATTCGCTTTGTCGACCGCGGCAACATGGGCAGATTTGTGCATGTGGAACCCGCCGAAGTTGCGCAGGCATAATCGGCAAATACGCCGCCTTCATTGAGAATTCTAAGCGGAACAAGGTCCCCGTTTTGGGGACTTTGACGTTTTTGGAGAAGGAGGATGGAAGCCATTACTTTTAGCTGGGAGCTGATAGCCGACAGCTGAGAGCTTTTTTCATGTTCATCGACGAAGCCAAAATTCGCGTAAAAGCCGGCGACGGCGGGAATGGCTGCATGGCCTTTCGCAGGGAGAAGTTCGTCCCGCGAGGGGGACCCTCTGGAGGCGATGGCGGGCGCGGCGGCGATGTGATCATGGAATCGAGCGAACGTCACAATACGCTGGTGCATTTCCGGTTCAATCCTGAGTACAAAGCAGAGCGTGGTCGTCACGGCGAAGGCTCAAACAGAACGGGCGCTGAGGGCCAGAACGTAATCCTCAAGGTGCCAGTCGGAACTATCCTCTACGACGCCGAGACCGGCGAACGCATTCATGACTTTTCTCACGCAGACGAGCGAATCGTAATTGCGCGCGGGGGGCGCGGTGGCCGGGGCAACCAACACTTTGCGACACCAACCCATCAGGCTCCGCGTGAACATGAACTGGGCAGTCCAGGAGAGGAACGGACCTACAGGTTAGAGTTGAAGCTGCTGGCGGATGTGGGCCTAGTTGGATATCCCAACGCGGGAAAATCGACGCTGATTTCACGCATTTCAGCCGCACGCCCCAAAATAGCCGACTATCCCTTTACCACTTTGGAACCGAATCTGGGAGTGGTAACAACCGGCGAGCCTCCAGACGAGTACAGTTATGTTGTTGCGGATATTCCCGGGTTGATCCAAGGAGCCAGCGCAGGACATGGGCTGGGCACACAGTTCCTGCGACACATCGAGCGGACGCGGCTGTTGCTGCACGTGATTGACGTCTCCGACGCGAGCGGCCGGCCAGATCCAGCCGAGGATTTCAAGGTCATCATGAATGAGCTGGAAACCTGGGGTACCGGACTTGAGCAGAAGCCGATGATCGTGATTGCCTCGAAAATCGACAGCGCGAATGCGGAGAAACTGGCGAAGCTCAAACGCTTTGCCTCCCGGCGCAAGCTCCCGTTCATGGCAATTTCAGCCGTGACAGGCGAGGGAATCGAGAAGCTCAAGTACACTGTTGCAGAGAGAGTTAAGGAGATCCGTGCAGCGGTGCCCAACGTGCCTTCCGGAGATGCGCAATCGCTTCCCGCTTAGATCGCGGTGTTGTTACGGCGGTAATGCACTGAGGGGCAAATATTCGGCAAACATCAAGCCAGCAGGGGCATCCTATGATGGGTGCTTATGATGTTCGCAAGAAGGCTGGAAATTGTGAAGCCAGCAGGCCTTGAGACGCTGGAGGATAACGGTAGTCACATGAATCTCAGCATTCGTCGACCGTTGTTGGTGCTCATGTGGACAAGCATCGGATTAGGCATCGTCGCCGGTGCCCTCTACCTCGGCAATGAACTCCGCAAAAAGCGCCTTGCCAATCGCACGCCTTACGAAAGCTACAGTCATGCCGGCGAAGACCAGACATTTAACGGCACGGAATATGGAGTAGGGATTTAGTCAGTTCCTAAGCTGCCCAGCCTCAACGCGCTAGGTTTGCCGAACATTTTGCCGGTTTCTGCGAAGAACCCGCAATCCCGCGTAGATCACGAACAGGTAAATAACAAAATTGAGAAGAACGATGGCGCGATCACTCGCAATTCCAGTGCTCACTCTAGCAAGAATCCAGCCTCCGGGTCGAAGCAGCGCCGCTCCAAAATAAGGATGTCCGAAGCGCTCGAAAAGGAGTGGCGCGACCACGACAAGCAAGAACGCCGACCAGATGGCGATTCTGAGATTCGTGGCTGTTGGTCGGCGTGGCTGCGCGATAGTGGACATCGTCCCAAAACGGCCTTAGTCTTTCGAATTCAAACTTATGCAGCTAGGTAATGCTGCTTCCCGTGCTTGCGTCCGCGACGGTGCTCATGCCACGGCTCACGACCTTCGGCTTTTCCCATCCAGCCAGCAATTGGCGCAACACGAACTGCAGGATACCGCCATGCTGGTAATAGAGGATCTCCTGCGGCGTATCGATACGTACTGTAGCTTCGAAATGCGCGGCTGTTCCGTCGGTGCGCTTGGCCGTCACTTTTACGTGACGTCCGGGAGCGAACTTCGAATCGAGCATCTCGCGCAGCCCAGTGATCTCGTAGACTTCTTCGCCAGTTAGCGCCAGTGTCTCAGGATCCTCCTCAGGCAGAAACTGAAGAGGCAGTATTCCCATTCCGACAAGGTTGGACCGATGAATGCGCTCGTAGCTCTGCGCGATCACAGCATGAACGCCGAGCAGTTTGGGACCTTTCGCCGCCCAGTCGCGCGAAGACCCGGATCCATACTCCTTACCGGCAAGAATGATCAGCGGCACACCCTCACTCTGGTACTTCATTGACGCTTCATAGATTGACATCACTTCGTTCTTCGGCAAGTAGCGCGTTACACCGCCCTCTGTGCCTGGCGCAAGTTTGTTCCGCAGGCGGACATTGGCGAACGTTCCACGCACCATTACTTCGTGATTGCCTCGCCGAGATCCATACGAATTGAAATCGTGGGGCTTGACTCCGCGGTCGATCAGGTACTTGCCAGCCGGACTGTTTTGCTTGATCGATCCCGCCGGAGAGATGTGGTCAGTAGTGACGCTGTCTCCAAGCCACGCCAAGACGCGAGCTCCCCGGATATCCCGCACTGGGAGTGGATGCAGGGGCATGTCGTCGAAATATGGAGCCTTCTTGATGTAGGTGGAATCCTTGTCCCACGTATATGTATCACCCGCTGGCACCTTGAGCCGCTTCCAGTGTTCATCGCCCTCTGCGATATGCGCATAGTTCTCGCGGAACATTGACGAATCGATGCACTTGCTCACCACCTCGTCGACTTCCTTCTGGCTGGGCCAGATATCACGCAAATACACTGCTTTCCCTTGACGATCTCGACCAAGCGGCTCAGTCAGCAGATCATGATCGATGCGACCGGCAAGAGCATATGCGACCACGAGCGGCGGCGACATCAGGTAATTGGCTCGGACTTCAGAGTTGATGCGTCCTTCAAAATTGCGATTGCCGGAAAGAACCGAGGCCACGACGAGCTCGTGATCTTCAATTGCCTGCGACACATCGGCCGGAAGCGGGCCAGAGTTGCCGATGCAGGTCGTGCAGCCATATCCCGCGATGCTGAATCGCAGGCGATCGAGAAACTCCATCAGACCGGCTTTCTTGTAGTAATCCGTCACTACACGTGATCCTGGCGCGACAGAAGTTTTTACCCACGGAGGGGGACAGAGTCCGCGCTCAACGGCTTTCTTTGCCAGCAAGCCCGCCGCGATCATCACCGAGGGATTTGAAGTGTTGGTGCAGCTCGTGATCGCAGCGATCACGACCGATCCGTGATCGAGATACTGGCTCACATCGATTTTGTGCTTGGCCGCAACCGCCTCAGCAACGTCCGGCCTGCCGCCTTCAGCGGCCACAGCACTTGGATTTCCGCCTTCACCTTCCCACCGCATCACCTGACGCGCTGCAGCTTTGGAGGCGGCTGGACCAAGCAGCGACGGAAGCGCGTGCTTGAAATTCTCGGCTGTTCGCGAAAGTGGAACCCGATCCTGTGGGCGCCGGGGTCCCGCAACGCTCGGTTCCACTGTGGTGAGGTCAAGTTCGACAACTTCCGAGTAACTCGCATGCGGAGAGTTCTTGCTGTGGAATAGACCCTGCTCCTTGCAGTAGGAATCTACGAGCGCAATCTGTTCGTCGCTGCGGCCGGTCATGCGCAAGTAGCGCAGGGTTTCAGTGTCGACAGGGAAGATACCGCACGTGGCTCCGTACTCTGGAGCCATATTGGCAATGGTGGCGCGATCGGCCAACGGCAGCTCCGACAACCCTTCGCCGAAGAACTCGACAAATTTTCCGACTACGCCGGTCTTGCGCAGCATTTCGGTAACTGTAAGCACAAGATCGGTCGCTGTAGCGCCTTCTTTCAATCTGCCCGTAAGCTTGAAACCAACAACCTGCGGCAGCAGCATGGAAACCGGTTGGCCAAGCATTGCAGCCTCGGCCTCGATTCCGCCGACGCCCCAGCCAAGTACTCCAAGGCCGTTCACCATCGTGGTATGCGAATCAGTGCCAACCAAAGTGTCGGGATACGCCTGCAGCGCTCCGTCAACCGTTTGCGGGAAAACTACGCGAGCCAGGTACTCGAGGTTGATCTGGTGAACGATTCCCATATCGGGAGGTACTACGGAAAAGTTGTTGAATGCCTTCTGACCCCAGCGCAGGAACGCATACCGCTCCCGATTACGCTCGAATTCCAGCAGGGCATTCGTATGGAACGCGTTCGGCGTTCCGAATTCATCCACCTGAACCGAATGGTCGATCACCAATTCCGCTGGTTGTAGGGGATTGATGGCATTTGGATCTCCACCGAGTTTCTTCATCGCATCTCGCATGGCAGCCAGATCGACGATTGCCGGCACGCCAGTAAAATCCTGCATGAGCACACGAGCCGGAGTGAAGGCGATCTCGCGCGAAGGCGTTGCTGCCGCCTGCCATTGCGCAAGAAAAGTGATGTCTTCTTCCGTGACTGACTTGCCGTTCTCGGAGCGCAGAAGATTTTCGAGGAGCACACGAAG
>DATLKS010000077.1:0-3869 GCA_035538255.1 Terriglobales bacterium | reverse complement strand
CGAAGTTGGGGCCGAAACTCCCGGGATTGTTGCTTGGAGCCTCGTCCGATGGCGAATGCGCCCCGTCGTACGGCGTGAAAACCGTCTTTCTTAGCACTGACTTCGTAATTTCCTGCAGCGAGTGCAAGGAAAGAGAATCTGCCGCTCTCGTCACTTTTGGTCGACTGCCTCAGGTTGGTATCGAGATTGTGCGCCTCCACCACAGCTCCCGGGATAACCGCGCCCGACGGATCAAGGACAGTGCCTTGAATCACGCCACCTGTGATTTGGGTTTGACAAAGCATTACGCCAGAGAAAAGCAGAGCAGACAGCACGCAGAAGGCAATACGGCGTGGGGATGTCATCGCGGTCCTCGATTCCAAGTTTCTTGTTTTGTAAAGCTCGCCCTTCAATGGCAAGGGCAACTTGAACGCCTGAGAAGTTGTGGAATGTTAATCCAAAATGAACGGACTGCACATTGAAAATGTCTATTGCAGAAACCTGAAAAAGCTGGGGGTGGAGGGTGGTGGGACTTGGCAGCGTCTCGGTGACGATGAAAGGCTCCCACGGTTAGCAGAATGTAAAGAAAAATTTACGACTCCCGTAACGGAACCGCTCAAGATTTTTTCGCGTATCTACTAACGACAACAGCATGAAGCCGTCTATAGATGCAAGAGGAGATACAGACAATGTTCGACGCGAAATACAACTCATTAGTGGACAATACGGTATTCCGGATTGCGATCAATTGCGCGCTCTTCCTGGTATGGGTTGGAGTGGCATACGGATCGCTTGCAGCGCGGTAGGGTTCGTACGGGGCTTTGCAGTAGTAGTCATTAGGGACTTGCGCTACAGACCTACCGTTTTCATAACCGGTTCTGCTCAAGAATCTGTGACGGAACCGGAAGGCGGCTCCTGAGGCCGCCGGCTTTCGACGCCCATGGTGATGACTATCAGTCAGGCGAAGGCAGGGCGTCTCCGCAGAAACTAGGCCCTGGTCGCGAACTCGGCCTTGTTCTCGGCGGATGCGGCAGGCGAACCGTAGCGGCTCTCGACGTACTCATCGAGAATCTGAATAAACTCCTTGACGATGTGATCGCCGCGCAGGGTCGTCATCAACCTTCCATCCACGAAAACGGGAGCTTTGGGCTCTTCAAAGGTCCCCGGCAGCGAGATGCCGATGTTGGCATGCTTCGATTCGCCCGGCCCATTCACCACGCATCCCATCACAGCTAGCTTCATCTCTTCCACGCCGGGATACTTCTGTTTCCAGGCCGGCATGCTGGTCCGCAGATAGCTTTGGATCTGCTCCGCCATTTCCTGGAAGAAAGTCGAAGTCGTGCGTCCGCATCCCGGACATGCAGTGACTTGCGGTGCGAAGCTGCGAATTCCGAGCGACTGGAGAATCTGCTGGGCGACCAGAACCTCTTCGGTTCGATCTCCATTCGGGGCCGGCGTAAGAGACACGCGAATCGTGTCGCCGATGCCCTGCATCAGCAGTGGAGCCAATGCCGCCGAGCTGGCCACAATGCCCTTCATTCCCATTCCAGCCTCAGTCAATCCCAGATGCAGAGCGTAAGAGCAGCGTGCGGCAAGGCTGCGATAGACGTCGAGCAGATCCTGGACGCCACTCACTTTGGCGCTGATGATGATCTGATCGGCACGCAATCCGTACTTCTCTGCCATCGCCGCTGAGTTCAACGCGCTCACGACCATCGCCTCCATGGTCACGTCGCGGGCATCGAGCGGATCGGGACGGCGCGAGTTCTCGTCCATCATGCGCGTGAGCAGTTGCTGGTCAAGCGATCCCCAATTTACGCCGATGCGCACCGGCCGCTGGTTCTCGACGGCAACCTCGATCATGGTGCGGAAGTTCTCGTCATCTTTCTTGCCGATACTCACGTTTCCCGGATTGATCCGGTACTTGGCCAGACTGCGTGCGCATGCCGGATACTTCTTCAGCAGCAGGTGTCCGTTGTAATGAAAATCGCCAATCACCGGTACATCGACGCCGATTTTGTCGAGTCCCTCGACAATGTGAGGCACAGCCTGTGCAGCCGCGTCGTTATTCACAGTGACGCGCACCAGCTCGGAGCCTGCCCGGACAAGGGCGGCTACCTGCCTGATGGTGCCCTGGACGTCGGTAGTATCGGTGTTCGTCATCGACTGCACAACGACCGGCGCATCGCCGCCGACACGCACTTTGCCGACTAGAACCGTCGGAGTCTTCCTGCGCTGAATGTAAGACATGGAAGCTATAGTTTAGCAAACAGAACTGGTGAGTCTTGGCCCGATTTCAGCGCGCAGAGGCGTGCCTCCGGCTCTTCACGGCAGGCGATCATGGATTCTTTGGTTTAGGGCGAACATAGTCTTCCATGCTGGCGGTCCATTCCAGAAAGCGGTGTAATTCTTGCCGGTGGCGCCAGAGAAAGCTCCAAAACTCAATGAAGCCAATTTTGTCCATTTTCACCCCGGTGTAAGTCTCGATGCGCCAGCGAAGATAAGGACTGCGCCACGGTGCAATGTGGTGTCCTCGCGTCGCTACCCAAATTAGGCGCAAGACTCGTTTCATCTTGAGGCGAGTATAGCGATTCGAAAATTGAATCGGTCAATCGGCGGTCGATCAGCTCTCATGGTTCTGAAAGGGAACTCGGCGAGCAAAACGGCGTGGCCCTCTGCGCATCAAGCCAACACTACGGAGACATCGCTTCCCTTATCCGCGCCCACCATGCGATTCGCTGCCGCTCGGTTCGCCGAAATTTCCAGATATCCCATGCTGCCGAGGATCGCGAAGATCTCACCCGGCGTACCTTGTGCATAGGCCGTCTTCATCGTCGTGACTTCCGCTTTGCCGATTACTATGCGAAAGGGCGGCGGAGCATGCTCGAAGAGCTGAGGAATATCTTTTGGCGTGATGTTAGTGATGAGATTGCCGAACTTGTCGCTCTTGAGCACCACGCCTTTGAAGCTGTTATCACTGAGCGGCTTTGGTTTCGGCGCGGCGAAGCGAATGAAGTCGGTAATCTCATCTCCGAACTTGCTGATTTCCACTCCCTTGCTCAGCCAGCCGGCGCATGCTGCAAAGATATCGCGTCCCTGAAAAGTCTGGCTCACAGGCTGGAGAAAGTAATGTTCGGCAGTGATGTGACGAACGCTTAGCCGTTCGGAGCGCTCGTAGATTAGCGACAGCACGCCATTATCCGGCGCCACGAAAATCTGTTTCTCGTTCACCGCCAGAATCGGCCGGCGCTGCGTTCCCACTCCGGGATCGACGATAACCAGGTGCACGGTATCTGACGGAAAATATGACGCCGCCTGAGCGATGGTCAATGCGCCATCAAGCACGTCGAACGACTGCACAGCGTTGCAAATGTCGATGATCTGCGCCTCCGGATTGATGTTGAGGATCACACCCTTCATGGTTCCGACAAAATGATCGTTTCCTCCGAAGTCGGTGGTAAGTGTGACTAGACGATTCGCCAAGCAGTCTTCCTCGTTACCTCTGAGCTGATTGCGCGAACTTAACTTGCGCGCAAGGTGAAGTCAAGAAACGAGTTGATCGTGGTCAGTCGCCGGTAATGACCATCAGTCAACGGCTGATTGTTCCGATTCGGATTCCAGCGTCGCGAGCACCTCATCATCTACATCCCATCGCTTAAGGATTTTGAAGATCGTGCCGGACGAGAACCCGCCTCTCACCAACATGCGAAATATCCGGGCTGATTCCCGCTGGTTCTGCGGTTTTTTCAGACGCTTGCGTTCGAGAAACTGGCGTGCGAGCTTTTCTTCATTCACGTCTTGATACGCGCTGCCGACGGCCTGCTCGATTAAATCCCCGTGAACACCTTTTGCTTTCAGATCGGTGATCACACGACCACGCCCGAACTTCT
>DATLKS010000076.1:0-2036 GCA_035538255.1 Terriglobales bacterium | reverse complement strand
TTCTTTGACGGATCGAATCATCCGTGCCTTCTTTTGCTCCGGGTGACGAAACTGGGTTGGAAACCCAGCACAAGCGACCGAATTAGCGTGAACAGAATCAGGGGCGCCGCGTCCATGTGGTCGAAGTCCGTCTCACCCTCGGGGGAGAAATCTACTGGGTAGAGCTGCGCCAGCGAAGCGAGAAGCCGGCTCTCTGATTGCAACCCCGACCGCGGGAAAATTCCGACGTGCTTGCGTCTGAGAGACGTGAGGGTCACGGACGCTTCTCCAGCGGCCGTAGGGAGGCAGTGAACTGGGCAAGACTAACGTCTGGAAGCAGTGCCAGGCGATTGCGAGCAACAGCTTTCGCAGGATTACCCTGTACAACCGTCATAGGCGGCACAGAACGTGTCACGACGCTGCCCGCAGTCACCACGGCGCCTTCGCCGATAGTCACTCCGGGCATGATGATTGCGCCCGGCCCAATGCTGGCATTCGCACCGATGGTGGCTCCCCTGACCTCGCGGAAATGCGCGATTATCGTGGCTCGGATGCCGATCACAGCGTCATCACCGATAGTCACGAGCTGTGGCTTCGACGTCTCGATGACAGCATCATAGCCAATCCAGACACCGTTTCCGATTTTGACCCCGCGCCAGCGATGCAGGCGAACACGCAGAGTGCTGGCTCCCGGTGCGACTCGAGCAACCATTTGAAGCAGGCGGTTTTTCAGTCCAATTAGACCGATCTCAGCCCACCTTTCGGGCTTGGCGGGAGTTGTAATTGTAGCCACGGACATTCTGGTTGCGAAGAGCGAATATCTTCTGACTTAGCACCTAGGGTATTCAGAACAAAAATCGTAGAAGAAGTACTTAAGGATACCGTTCATTTTCGCATCATGGGAATTACGGTTTGCTTAGACGCAAGCCGCTCATCCGCACCGGAATCTGCCAGTCTGGAGCCTGGATCCAGAATCGAGCGATGCAGGAGTTCCAGGGTCAACACCTTGTGAATTTCGGTCGTATAGTTCCGGTCTCCGCGGAGGTGAGCCTGAACGATGCGTTCGAGCGTATTCCGGTTGATGTAAGGTCGTGAAAGCGTTCGTCGGTCGAGCAGGATTTCGCGAATGTAGTTGGCAAGCGGGTCGCGATACCATACGCGAAAATGGTAAAACTTGTGCCGGCCAAGAAAAAGCCGCTCAAGACGGAGGGGCGCGAGCAAGTGATCGATACGCGCCACCCACTGCGGCATGCCGTAATCGTAGGCGTACTCGGCTTTGAACGTAAACTCGAGGAATCCGCGAATCATCTTCGCCGCGAGTGGGTTGTGCCCGTTCCCCAAGCCGCGATCGGTCCGAATGTGCAGTAACGCCGGGTTGCCGTCGGCGATCAAACGCAAGGAAGCATTGCTAGTCAACAACGCTGAAAGCGGTGCGCGATAGACGGTTTTGACAAGATCGTTATCGAGGTAAGGCGAGCGTTGCAAGAGCTGAGTTTTCTCCAGGGCGAGCAGGCCGTAGTGATACCAAGGGGCCTGGTAGAAAGCGGCAAAGGTGACAGGATGGGTTTGAGCGAGTCCACTGTAAGTGGTCTTTGCCTGGCCGAAGTAGGGGGTAAGCTCGGAGCAAAATAAACCGGGCAGAGGCTTCCGAGGCTTGAACGCGCGATTAGCGCGCAGTACTTCACTACCGTGATTCCCTGTCATTCTAACGGGAGCGATTTCGCGGATTTTCTCATTCGCATAGAGATCAGTCGCCCGGTTCACCTCGACGCATCCGTCGGAGAGATAAACGGCACGCTCAGCATAATGGGAGAAAAGCGAAAGGAAGTCGTTCCCGACAGTAATCACCTGATGCGGCTGACCGCATACGCTTGCGACCTGACGCGCCACGGTAACGTCGCGACACTCGCGGTACGTGCCGCCAAAGGTGTAGCAGGGTAACGAGCCCGGAGCGGGCTTTTGCCAAGCCATGATCATGCGGCCATCCAACCCTCCGGTCAAAGACATCGCAATCCGCTCGTGGCCACTGAAGTAGCGCAGAAGGTTCTGCGTGAAAA
>DATLKS010000075.1:0-7925 GCA_035538255.1 Terriglobales bacterium | reverse complement strand
AATTCCGTCACCTTGGGATGGGTCATTCCCGGGCGGCTCCAGCGCCCAAAGCTGACTGATGAGAGAATTCATGCCCAAATTGCGCGGATCGCACGAGCCAGTGCCGGAAGGTCCGCACTTCTGATCGATGTTGCCCGGTTGCAGCGAAATTCCGTAGAGGAAACCCTGACGTAGGCTCGCAGTGGGCACGAGGCGAGAGACGAAAATGGCTTCGTTGCGGCGTCGGCCTTCGTAATTGGCATAGAAATAGGTTTTCGAGTCACCGGGAAAAAGATGACCGCCGAAGCTGGCTCCGAAGCGGTTATTCACCACGTTTGGCCGGGGTCGTCCGATGCGATTAGCGTCCCAGCGATTGGCGTTGAGGACGGCGCCGTTGTAGTTGTAGTAGAGCGATCCGTGATAGTGCTCGCCCCCGCGTTTAGTGACCATCACAACCTGAGCGCCGCCTCCCAGGCTGAGGCTCTGGCTGCCGCTCGGATTATTGGTCTCGACATTAAATTCCTGGATGCTTTCCACCGGTGTGGGGATCGCGCCCTCGGGGCCGCCATTGAAGTTCTTGTAGTAATCAGAATTTCCCGAAACGGGATTCGTGATTTCCCCGCCATCGAGCATGAACGAGTTCTGATCACTGCGTGCGCCGGCCACCTGACCGCCAAACCGACTGGATTGCTGACTGAAGTTTTGCGGTGTGGCGAGCGGCTGCAGTAGCAGCAAGCTAGTCGTGTTGCGTTCCAGCGTCGGCAACGACAGAAGTTCATTGCCGCCCACCGTATTGCCAACTGTAGCGTCCAGCGTCTGAAGCTCGGCGCCAGGCGTGCTCCGAACTTCGACAATCTGGCCGGTAGCTCCCACTTGAAGCGCGATATCGATGGTTGAGGTTTTTCCGACCTCAACTGTCACTCGCTGAATCACGGCTTTCGCAAAACCGCTGGCGTTTACCGTCAGCGAATATGATCCCGGCGTCACCTGCGGAAATGCATATTGGCCAGTCATATCCGTGCGGGTGTTCCGGATCGCGCCGGTCGCGGTATCACGCAGTTCGACTTGCGCCTGTGGCACAACCGCGGCAGTCGGATCTTTGACCTGACCGATAATCTGACCCGTCGTGGAGGTCTGGGCCGTTGCCAGTACGGTTGACAGGATGCATGTCATGACCGCGATCGAGGTCTGAAAAAGACTGGGCTTCAGGGATCGCATGACGTCCTCCGAAAAATCAATCCCTCTGCTCAATTAGGAGAGGGAGATTGCGGTGGGCGCACAATGTTACACCCTCCGGGCCTGAAAACCAGCTCATTCATGTCTCCAGCCACAGGTCCAAAAGACCGGCGCTGCTGTGATGGTCAGCTCAGATTGGCTCTACTTGGTACCGCAGTGGGGCTCAAACGAAATCCCGATGCCGTGCAGTTGTTGCACTTGACCTGCGTACTGACCAGACCAAGCGCCTTTGTTGAAACGTACTCCTGACAATGTATTCAGCGATTACTTCCACGTTTCTGCTGTTCCGATTTTCCCGCCACAGTTTGACGATCACGTGGGCGAATGTGCACTCTATTTGATCCTTTGAGCGATCATCTTCGATTCGTGTCCGATACTGTTATCGCTGACCCTTTCCATCCACTCATCCATGTCTTGTGTCTTGCTATTGAGCTGCTCGCGAATGCCATGTGGGTCAGCGCCGTCGTCAAGATTTCAGACGATCACTCGTTTGAATCCACCATCATCGAAGTCGGTCCAGGTCTCTGTCGTCCTCTGACGAATGCATCGCCAAATTCGATTCGTTATGCAGGCCAACTTGCAAAATACAGACACGTGCTAACCATGACTGAGTCTTGGCGTCCATAACCACCGAGTGATCTATTAAAGCCGCACGATTGTTCGGCTGCGCTAACAACGGTTTACAAATAAATGACGCGCTTATTTGCAACGTTAACCGCAGTTTTGCTTCTACTGTCCAACATCTGCGCACAGGCGCCGCGACCGGTCGCGCTCAACATTCCGCGTATTAACGAAGCGCCGACTTTGGAAGACTTCCTCTCCATGGAGCCGAGCGATAAATGGCACAGCAAACTCGCTGTTGCCGAAGGATTTCGCCAGTGGCGGCCCAACGATGGTGCGCGTTCAACGCAAAAGACGGTCGCTTACCTCGGGTACGACGACAAGAACTTATATGTGATCTTCGTGTGTTTCGACGACAATCCTAACCAAATCCGCGCGCACCTCACCGCCCGCGACAACATTTGGAATGACGACTTTGTGGATCTCTGGCTCGATACTTTCCATGAGCACCATCGCATGTACGAATTCCAAGTGAATCCTCTTGGCGTACAGGGCGACGGTATCGATGACGAAACCACAGGGAATGAGGATTTCACTTTTGACACCGTATGGTACTCACGCGGCAAGCTGACACCGCAGGGCTACGTTGTCTGGATCGCCGTTCCGTTCAAGAGCGTACGTTTTTCTAACGCAGATGTGCAAACCTGGGGCATCTTGCTGCAACGCGACATTACGCGCAACTTCGAAAAGACCTTCTGGCCCCGCGTCACGCAAAACATTTCCGGCCTCGCCAGCCAATCGGCCGACCTCGGTGGCATCGAGAAGATTTCTCCGCCACGTAATATGCAGTTCATTCCTTACGGCTTGTTCCGAGCCTTTCGCGGGCTCGATCTTCGCGACCCTGCCAATCCGCAGTTCACCGCCAGAAGCGCCAAGGTCGACGGCGGCATGGACTCAAAGTTCATTCTTAAGGACAGCCTCGTCCTCGATCTGACTGCCGAACCCGACTTCAGTCAGATCGAATCCGACCAACCGCAGGTTACTGTGAGTCAGAGATTCGAAGTCTTTTTCCCTGAAAAGCGCCCGTTCTTTCTTGAAAACGCCAGCTATTTCGCGACACCGATCAATCTATTTTTTACGCGGCGCATCGCCAACCCGCAGTTCGGGGCGCGTCTAACCGGCCGCGTTGGACGGTTTTCGGTTGGTGCATTGCTGGCCGATGATCGCGCACCGGGACAAATAGTGCCCGACGACGACCCACTTGCGGGTAAGCGCGCGCACTTCGGCATCCTCCGCGCTGCGCGAGATGTTCTACGCGATTCCACTATAGGTGTGATCTACACTGACCGTGAGTTCGACGGAAGCTTTAACCGAGTTGGCGGAATCGACGGTCACATTCGGCTCAGCAAGGACGTGACCACATCTTTTCAGGCGGTGGAGAGTTCGACGTCAAATAGTGACGGGAGTTATCAGGCAGGTCCCGCGTTCGAGTTTGACCTGAGCAAGAACACTCATAGTCTCTTCGCCAATCTCCACTACACCGGCCGTAGCGACGGATTCCGAACTCTTGCGGGCTTCGATCCTCAGCCCGACATTCACAATATCTCCTCTGATGTCGGCTTCAACTTCTGGCCGAAGGAGAGCCGCTTCGTACAGAGTTGGGGACCGGAGTTAAACCCGTACGTCATTCATGACCACGAAGGAAACTGGATAAATTGGGGTGTGATCCCGATCTTCCACCTGCAGTTCCAGCGGCAAACTCGCATCAACCTAGGTTATGCGGAAGAAGCCGAAACTCTGCGCCCACGTGATTTCGGTGTGCTCACGCAAAATATTGATTTCCTGCGCCACACAAATTTCATCCAGGCTCGCACTGCCTTCTTTAAGCAAGCCACATTCTTCGCTGATTATCGATGGGGCGAGCGCGTAAACTACGCACCCGCGGTCAATGCACCCCCCTACCTGGCACGTCGCAACAGTCTCGATTTGGAGATGACCCTGCACCCGGTCAACGCCCTACAGGTCGACAACGCTTACCTATGGTTCCGTCTTGGTGGAGTAGACACGCGATCTCCTGCTTTCAACAATCATATTTTGCGCACCAAGTGGAATTACCAGTTCACACGCGAGTTGGCGGTGCGCCTGATCTTGCAATACAACAGCGTTCTTTCCAACCCGCTGTGGACTTCACTGGCTCCTGCGAAGACCTTCAACGCCGACTTCCTAATCAGCTATCTCTTGCATCCCGGTACCGCCGTCTACATCGGCTATAACAGCAATCTGGACAACTACTATCGCGCGCTCTTGCTTGATCCCAATAACAACTTGCGCCGTACTCGCAGCAGTTTCATCAATGACAACCGCGAGCTCTTCGTGAAGGTGTCTTATCTGCTGCGCTTCTAACCGGCTGCACGTCCGATGTCAGCGACTACGCGGCACGGTACTACTGAATCCTTCGGAGAATTGAATTGTTCGGCTGGGATGGAGGCACTTTTAAAGGATTGGGGAAAAAACGAGAGTGGGACGCTCTTTATGCTGCTATCCGACTTGTTTCGGTCGACGGGACGAGCGGAGTGTTTTCCATTGCAATTCTCGATTTGGGAAGAACAGTAAAGCTGAATCGAGAGCGGGGCGTCGAATTTGTGATTCCAACGAAGGAGGCTAGCAGCTCGCAAACTGCGGAACGCGATTTGCTCTTGGCGCCACGCAGGAAAAATGGTGAGGCGGTACAGCTGAATGCCTACGGCAGCAATAAGGTCGCCGCTGTCCGTGGAAAGGAAAAAGCAGAGGCACCGGGATTAACCGCGTGCCTCGCGCAAATCAGTATTGAGTTCAGTCTTCAGGCTGCGGCAACGCTGACTCTATCCAAAATGCTCGCTGCCTTTGCAGCATCGGCTACACCAAAAATCAGCAGGGGAGTGTTTGTAGTGGCATCCACTCCGCAGTAGCCGTAATCGATGTTGATGTTGGAGTCGGCAAGCTGCGAAGCCGCTCGCGATAGCGCTCCGGGCCGATGGGGGAGTTTTGCCAGTGCGACCTCGTTCTCTTTGTAGCTCATATGCTCTAAGTCCAGCACAGCCTTCGCCGTGGTTGGGTTGTCAACGATAAACCGAACCTGACTATTGTTTCCCTCTATTGGAGTTGACTGGAAACCGACAATATTCACTCCTTTGTCGGCAAGAGCTTTGGTCAGCTTGGCTAGCTTCCCAGGCCGGTCTTCCAGTTGGATGGCGAATTCTTTCGAGGTGGGCATTTTCATTACCTCCTTAAATGGGAATTGGCAGTTGCGGAAGTGGCGTCTGAAAGTAGGAACGTTGCCCAGAGAGATGGCAAAAATCATACGCCTCTCTGTTTTCGGGTGCAATGCAGTCAATTCATGTTGAAGCAGAGCTGACTTGAAAAATCCAGCTAACGTCACCCTACCTAGGAACGTCTTTAAGAACGGCTGCTTCACACTTGCACTCCCGATTGCGAGTCGCGGGAATGGGCACGATCCTTCAAGATTTGAAATACTGCATGCGCGTGATGGGCAGGAGCCGTGGCTTCACTGCAGTAGCAGTCATGACTCTGGCGCTCGGCATCGGCGCCGCTACTGCAATCTTCAGCGTCATCGACAACGTCCTTCTGAATCCCTTCCCGTACGTCGACGCGCAGCGCATCGTGATGATCAACATCCATAACGACGCCGACAACCGTCCCGGTGGGCGCTCGGGGTTTCGTGATCCCGAATTCCTGGACCTGCAGGAGCAGAACCACGTTTTCGACGAAGTCATCGGCGGCACTGGACAAGACATCCTCTACTTCAACGGACAGGGCACCGAGCAGTTCGATGGCGGGTTGGTTACGCCCAACATGTTCCAGGTGCTCGGGGTACCCGCGATGTTGGGGCGCACGCTGCTGCCCGACGACGCGCGGCCTGGAGCTCCCCCGGTCTTCCTGATGGCCTATAAGCTCTGGGCAACCCGCTTCAATTACGACGCGAACATTGTTGGCCGCACTTTTGTCCTGAACAGCCTGCCAATGACGCTCATCGGCATCATGCCACCGCGCGTCACCAAGCTCGGCGCAGACGTCTGGATCCCGATTGTGCCCGACCGTGGAGCGTCGCAGAAAGATCAGCACTTCTACATGTTCCAGGCACATCTGAAGCCGGGAGTCACGTTGCGTCAGGCGCAGGCTGACATGAACGTGATTGCGCATCGCTTGGCTCAGATTTATCCGAAGAACTATCCCAAACAGTTCAGCGTGCAAGTGAAAACTTGGGTCGATAACCTCGTCGGACAATTCGGCAAAACGCTTTACACCTTGGCAGCAGCCGTAGGTCTGCTTCTGCTAATTGCATGCAGCAATGTTGCCAACATGCTTCTCGCTCAGGGTTCGGCGCGGGAGAAGGAGATGGCGATCCGCGCATCGGTTGGCGCTGGCCAATCGAGACTCATTCGGCAACGGCTGATCGAGAGTTTCGTATTGGGACTCGGGGGCGCGCTCGCAGGCTGTCTGCTCGCGTATGCCGGCATCAAAATCCTGGTGAAATTCATTCCTCAGGACACGATTCCCCACGAAGCCGTTATCGGGCTGAACGTTCCCGTTCTGGTTTTCTGCGTCTTGATCTCAATCGTTACCGCAGTTCTTGCGGGACTTGCTCCAGCGCTGCAAACTGCAACGCTCGATATCGTCGAGCGGCTGAAAGATTCCGCCGGCACACTAAGCGTCGGCTTCCGTCGCGGTAAATTGCGGAGCGGGCTCGTTGTGGTTGAGGTGATGCTATCGGTCGTGCTGCTTGTCGGAGCGGGACTGCTCATGCGCAGCTTTGTTGCGATGCAGGAGGTCGATCTGGGACTGAGGCCCGACCACCTTCTGGTCGCTCGAATTCCTCTGCCGCGCGGACAATACACAACCGTAGCCGCCAAGCAGCAGTTTTTCCGCTCGTTGCTGGAACGGGTCTCAGCTTTGCCTGGAGTGACGTCCGCCACGGAGACGAGCACGTTGCCACCTTACGGAGGTATCGGCACGGACATCGAGATCTCCGGGAAGACACACACCGACGCATGGCAGGCCATCTTTCAACTCGTAAGCGAAGGATACTTTCGCACGCTCGGCATCCGCCAGCTTCGCGGGCGCACACTCTCCGAGGTTGAGGTAAACGATGCACGCAAAGTTGCTGTGATCAACGAGACGCTGGCGAGGAAGTATTTCGGACAAGAAGATCCGATCGGGAGAAGTGTGACGCTTAAAATGCTAGCCACCGAGATCACTCCTCCAGTTACCGATCCTGTGTTCGAGATCGTCGGCATAGTAGCCGACGCAAAAAATAGTGGCATTCAGGATCCGCCGCGTCCTGAAGTATTCATTCCTTACACGACTACTGCATCTTTTGAGCGTGGCATTATCGTGAGAACGGCACAAGATCCCCTGGCGATGCTGGACACGCTGCGCAAGCAGATCTGGTCTGTAGATCGCAATGTTGCCCTTACGATGACGGGAAGTCTCGAGGACTATCTCCGGCGCTTCACTTACGCCGAGCCGCGTTTCAGTTTGATCTTGCTCGGAGTATTCGCAGGTATCGGACTCCTGCTTGTAGCACTCGGTGTCTATAGCCTGATTGCGTACACTGTGGCCCGCCAAACGCGCGAGATCGGCATTCGCATGTCGCTAGGCGCGACTCGCGGACACGTCCATCGAATGGTATTGCGCATGGGTTTGCGATTGATCGCATTCGGAGCAGTCGCCGGAGTGCTACTGAGTTTCGGCTTCTCCCGCGTTCTGGCGCATCAGCTCTGGAGCGTCTCCCCACACGATCCTGCGACGCTGGCCGGAGTCGTAGGCGTGATGGTCTTAGCCGGCTTGACAGCCAGCTACTTTCCCGCCCGCCGCGCAACCCAGGTCGATCCCATAGTGGCACTCAGATACGAGTGAGCCAAGCTGCCTAGGCAGCACAACGACGGATGAAAATCTGCAATTCACCGTAGCATTCAGCGATCCGTTGCCGCTATTCTCGGGTTGCTCCTGGATCACGTAATTGCTTTATCGGACGCGCGCACGGAAGAAAATCTGGAATAAGACAGGAGTTGTGCGCGCGTTCGATAAAGCCGTCAGAACGAAGCCGCTCGCGCGGCGGACGCGGGTCTATGGAGATTGAATGGAGGGAG
>DATLKS010000074.1:0-3786 GCA_035538255.1 Terriglobales bacterium | reverse complement strand
TCCTGGAAGATGCCAAGATTGCGATAGCAGTTCAGATATTCTTTCAAAGACTTCAGCTCAAGACACCGCTGGCGTGGCATATAGCGCAGCGTGAGTACGCCGAAATCCGGCAGTCCCGTTTTTGGACATACTGAGGTAAATTCCGGGATATCGATCTCTATCTCGTAAGCCGGAAATTGGTTCGGCCAGGTTTCGATCTCAGGAAAATCGAAATCCAGGCCCGATTTCGCGTGCTCGGGAGTATAGCGGGGGGTGCGAGGCATCTCTGATTATTGTAGCGGCAACTCCGGCTCGGGCAGCCTTCGGCAGCTGTACAACCTCGCCGGGCGCGACGCGCTGCTGTCCCTGCAACTTCTTGCCTTCCACTCTGAGAAGCTCGGAATTGAGTTCCGCTCCAACCAGGATGGCAATGCTGCTCACGTACAACCAGAACATGAGCGCGATTACCGCGCCGATAGTTCCGTAGGTCTTGTTGTAGTTGGCAAAATGAGAGATGTAGATGTTCACGGCTTCCGAAATCAGAATCCATAGTGCCGTACCCACTATCGCACCCGGAAGCGTGTGTTTGAAGCGCTGTTTGATGTTCGGACCGAAGAAGTACAGCAGTTCCATCGAAAGCACAATACAGGCCACGATAATTCCCCATCGAATGAGTCCCCAGCTCCGTTCGAAGACATACGAGAGATGAAGGACACCGCTCAGGAAGTGGCCGGCTCGGCTTCCTGCCAGCGTGAATAACATTGCGAGAGCCATGAGCCCGCCAGTCATAAACGTGAGTCCGATAGCAAGCAACCGCTGTTTCAGCATCGGCCGGCTGCTTCGAGCGTCATACGCAATGTCAAGAGCGTCGATCATCGCCGAGAATCCACCGGAGGCGGCCCAGAGCGTCCCGATCACTCCCAGTGAAAGCAATCCTCCCCGACTAGGCGTGAGTACACTTCGCAGGATTCTCTGCACCAATCCCATCGCATCCGCAGGAACAAAACGAGCGGCAAAGTCCAAAGCCTGATCGAAGAGATGCGGGATCGGCAAATATCCTAAAAGGGTGGCAAGCAGGATCAACAAGGGAAAGAGCGACAGAAGAAAGTAATACGACAGTCCCGCCGCGACGTTGAAGACCCGCGTGCGCTGCACCTCCCGGTACACCGAAACCGCAACTTCCTTTGCCTCTCGCAGTCCAAGTCCCATAGGAAATCGTATATAGCCGCAAGCATTTGTTAGATGGCCGCCCGCTTTTGCGGAGATGTCGTTGAGCCGAAAGGTGGTTCTCGGGCATCTGATTGGCAGCGATACCGCCAGCCATGTCAAAACAGGAGCTGGGCGGCGAAGCTTTTTTGTTCTTCGATATACTTTAACTTTGTTAACAAATGGCGGAGCGAAATAGAACAAACGGAAACGGCAGGCATGTATGGCGATTCGTAATCGTCGCCATCGTCGCTGTTATTGTGCTCGCCGCCTTCATCTCGAGTCGCAAAGGCAGTGTTCCGGTTCGATATGACCGCGTGACCAAACAGGACCTGGTTACGTCGATCTCGACAAACGGCAAGGTGGAGCCGATCCAGAACTTCGAGGCTCACAGCCCGGCTCCCACGACTGTGAAAAAGCTCTACGTTCGCGAAGGGCAGCAGGTACACGCGGGCGACCTTCTCATGCAGCTTGAAGATTCCGATATGCGCGCTCAGTTGGCAAAGTCTCTAGCCCAGGTAAAAGCTGCTGAGGCCGACCAACACGCAGTCCAATCGGGAGGAACTCAGGAAGAAGTTCTGAATACCCGAGCAGAAGTTGTGAAGGCGCAGGCTGATCGCGATGCTGCACAGAAAAACTACGATGCTCTTCAGCAGCTTGCAAAGACGGGAGCTGCTGCGCCGTCCGAGGTACGTGAAGCCGCGAATCGCCTCGCCACAGCTGAAGCTCAACTGAAACTTCTGCAGCAGAAGCAACAGGGCCGCTACTCTCCTCCCGAGGTAAACAAAGTACAGGCTGAGGCAGAGCAGGCTCGCGCGACACTTGCTGCGGCTGAAGATCAACTAAAGCACACAGAGATTCGCGCACCCTTTGACGGTACGGTTTACTCAATTCCCATTAAACAAGGCGAATATGTGCAGCAAGGCGAGTTGCTGATTCAGCTCGCAAATCTGAAGCGAGTTCAGGTACGCGCGTTCGTCGATGAACCGGAGATCGGGCGACTCGCCACCAATCAACCTGTAACTGTGACTTGGGACGCGCTGCCGGGCAAAAGTTGGCATGGCGAGATTACACAGATGCCATACACAATCACTACCTATGGGACGCGCAATGTGGGCCAGGTTCTCTGCGGAGTCGACAACGATGACGGACGGCTTCTGCCGAACATCAACGTCACCGTAAACGTGAGCATCGCGAATAAGAAGGATGTAATCACGATCGCTCGTGAAGCGTTACATGAGGATGAAAATGGACGCTTCGTGTATGTGATCAAGAACGATCATCTCGAACGCCAACCGGTTGACGCAGGTATTGCCAACAACACGCGTATCGAAGTCATCAGTGGGCTACAGCCGGGAGAACTGGTTGCACTCAATACTCTTAACTCCATTCAACCATTGCGTCCGGGACTTGAAGTTCGCACCTCTCGATAGATTCTGATGTCATCACGCCACATTTTTACTCTAGCTGCTGCCCTCGTGTTGTGTATCCCCACAATGGCACAAGTCGATCCTCCACTGGACTCGGCTCGCCAACTTTTTGTCGACGGGCAGGCGGATGCGGCCATTCGTGCGCTCAAGAACTCGCTACTTGCTAGCCCATCAAATGCCGAAGAGCACAACCTGCTGTGCCGTGTGCAGTACGCTGAAGAACGCTGGGATGTTGCTGTGTCGGAGTGCGAGCGCGCCGCAAATCTCGATCCGAGGAACGGAATATTTCAACTTTGGCTCGGACGCGCTTACGGAGAGAAGGCCGACCACTCGGGTTGGTTCACTGCCATCGGCTTTGCGAAGAAGACGAGGAGCGCATTCGAGAAGGCGGTCCAGCTCGATTCACAAAACGTTGAAGCCCGCTCCGATCTCAGCGAGTACTACATCGAGGCCCCTGGTTTTCTTGGGGGAGGAACAGACAAGGCTGCGGCCCAGGCGAACATCGTGGAGAAGCTCGAGCCGGCCACTGCACACTGGATCCGCGCTCGCATTGCTGAGCACCAAAACCGGAATAGTGATGCCGAGACCGAGTACAAGAAAGCTCTCGAACTTGAGAACAATTCGCCACGACGGCTCTTCGATCTCGCTTCGTTCTACCGGCGCGTGAACCGACTGGACCTGCTTGAGGCAACCATCGAGAAGTCCGCGCAGCTAAATACGAAGAACGATTCCACTTTAGTTGATTCCGCTGCTTTATTGCTGCGCGTCGGGCGCAATCTTCCGCTCGCGACAACATTGCTGCGCCGCTACATCGACCAGGGCACAAAGTCGGAAGACGCTCCGCTCTTTCAGGCACAACACCTGCTGGGACAGATACTCGAGAGGTCAGGGGACCTCCAGGGGGCAAAGCTCGCATATTCAGCCGCACGATCCAGCGCAAGTGACTTTTCACCTCCCGAAGCAGCATTGAAGCGACTGGGCGCTTAGCCCTCTTTGACACATCACTCCGCTCTCGTGAATGCGCCCAATCTGCAAGCATTTCAGGGAGCACTGGTTGCGGTTCCCTCCTTCATAGCCGGAAGAAAAGCATCGTAAAGTGAGACTACTTTCATCGCTTGGCGCAATTGAGCGAGCGAAGACTTACTTTTTACTTCTATCTGAGCAGTCTCTC
>DATLKS010000073.1:0-5996 GCA_035538255.1 Terriglobales bacterium | reverse complement strand
GGTTTGCCGGATGTTGGCGCAGACGGTCTGCCCGACGTTTTGCATCATGCTGTCAACCGCCGATTCCCCGAATTCTCGGATGAGCGCGCCGGCCTTGCCGAACTTCAGCAGCATCAGCGTCATGCTGGCGTTTTGCTGCAGCGAACGCTTCACCTCAGCGGTGACTACGTCGATGTAGGAAGCGCGCTTCAGCAGGCCGGAGGTTTCGTCGGTCACGGCCAGAGTCTTCATTAGGCTGCGCAGCTTGGCATTGTTCACTGCAAGCACCATCTGGTCAGCAATGGTTTTAAGAATGACCATGTCGTTTGGCTGCCAGCGTCGCTTTTTGTCGACCTGCTCGAGGATAATGATGCCTACGTGCTCATCTCCATCCATCAGCGGTGAAGCCATTGCCGACTTGAGTTCAAGTGCTTCCAGGTGCTCTTTAATCCCAGCGAGCTCGGGAGTTCTGCTGACATCTTCGATTGCAACGGGTCCGCGCTGTACCACTACCGCCTGAAGCGCGCCGATCAAGCGTACGATCGACATCACATCCGATTGCTTCACTCCGGGCGCGCAATACTCCAAAGCAGCCGAGGGCGGTTTGCCCGGAGCACACAACCCGGCAATGCAGCGGCTCGCGTTCCAGTGGCGGCCTACATCGTTGGCCGCGGCAAAGAGCACGCCTTTTACATTCGACTGGCGATAGATGTTGCGCGTGATCTCGGTGATGCGTGTGAAATCGTTGACCGCATCGGTAACGTCTTGCGTCGACGGGGGAGCAGGAGCCGCGGCTGCAGCTAGTGCCGCTTTGGAACTCGATGCTGTGATCGGACCGGCATCCACATACCGCGGAGTGACGCCGGCGCTTACGTAAAGCGATCGAAGCTTATCGTTCCGTTCCTCTTCGTGAGGAAATAATTTCTGAATGCGTCCGAGACGCTCGACTGCCTTAGATCGCATCGAATACTGCAGGAAGATCTCTGCCTGCAGCATCAGGTCATCGAGGACAGTTGATTCCCCTTCTGCTTCGTCGATTGGAAGGGCTTCCTGCAGTTGTTCCTCCTGGTCTTCTTTCTCCAGACCTGGCTCGGTCTCGGCATTCTGTAACCGGCTCGCGATTGTGCGGTAACGCTTGGCATCGATCTTGCCGCGCAGCATCTCCAGCCTGCGCTCCAGCCCTTCCACGTACGGATCGGCCTCGGCGGCCCGGTCCAACGACTCCGCTGCCCGCAAGAAATCTCCCGCCGCATATCGCAGCTCGAACAACTGGACCAGCGCGTCGGAGTAGTCATGCTCCAGGTTGACACCATTGAACAGACCGCTTAGGTATTCGAGAAACTCGCTATCTGGCGGATGCGAGCGAATAACTTCTCTCAGCATCGCGGCGAATTCCTTGCGCTTGCCCAGCCGCTGCTGCTGAGTGTCGGCCTTGCGCGCCAGTTCCACGGCTTTCGGGTATTGCTGTCCGCTCAGCAGTTCGCCAATCAGTGCGCCTATGCTTTCGAGTTTGCTGGGCGTTCGCTCATACAGCGGCCAGAGAATTGGATAGGCATCTGCAGCCCGGTGTGCCGCCACAAGAGCAATTCCGTACGCCTCGCGATGGTCGGGAAGACTGCCTTTGACCTTTGCTCCGGGTTCGAGGACCTTGACGGCGCGGTCAATCTCGCCCTTGTCGAGAAGCCCCTTCCCATAATAGAACGCGATGTTGGGGTTGGACGAGTCTTCCTTGTAAGCCCGCTCGAACCAGGCGAACCCAGCATGACCTTCATCCTCTTCCTTGAGGCCTAATTTGAGATATGCCTCGCCGGCCGTTTGTCGGTCTTTCAACTTTCCCGCCAGTTCGGCTAAGCGCAAGACCGTGCTTCGGTTCGCTTCAATACCTGTCATGCGACGCAGCGCTGAAAGCGCCTCGTTCTCACGGCCTTCCTGCAAGAAGCCTTTCACTGCGGCGTCGTAGGCGTCGAGGGCTTCGCGGCGGTTGCCGATTCGTTCAGATACTTGAGCGAAGCGAAGCGTCTGTCCGAGCTTGGGGGGAGCTACTCTGGCTAATTTCTTGTAAGTGACTCCTGCCCGGAGATTGTCCCCGGAGGCAAGTTGGCGATCGAACAGTTCGCTGAGCAAGGCTGCCGCTTCCTTTGGACGATTCGATTGCAGGAATAGGTCGGCCGTGGTCTGGCGGATCGTGTCATTCCCGGGATCGTCGTCCAAGGCGGAGAGATATTCCTCCAGGGCCGAATCCACCTTGCCCCGTTGCAGAAATTTCTCAGCCTTTTCGATGCGTTTGGAGATATCTGCCATTAAGAATCGTCAGCAGCGCAGAAAATTGTGCTCAGAGCTACTTCGATTGTAAGCGTACAGACTCAAAAGCCCAACCGTACAATCTACCTTCGTGCTCGTCTCCGACTTCGACTTTCACCTCCCACACGAACTGATTGCTCAAGAGCCTCTGAGCGATCGCTCAGCCTCCCGCATGCTTGTTCTCAAGCGCGATTCAGGCATATTCCGAGACGCGCAATTCCAGGATTTTCCTTCACATCTGCATGCCGGCGACGTTCTTGTCCTCAACAATAGTCGGGTGTTTCCTGCGAGGCTGTTTGGAAGTCGGTCCGGCCAACGCGCCCAACCCGTGAGTCCACGAAACCCAGCTTCGCGCGACTTCCTCAGAGGGCGAGTGGAGGTTCTTCTTACGCGACGCTTAGGAGATAACGAGTGGGAGGCTCTGGTTCGTCCTGGGCGAAAGCTTGGAGTCGGCGAGAGGCTGCATTTTGGCAAGGAACGCGGGGATCCTTTGCTCGAAGCCGAGATCGTCGGGCGAGGAGAGTATGGAGAAAGACATTTGCGGTTCACTCCCGTGCCGGATTTCTTCGATCGCCTTGAACGCATCGGCCATGTGCCTCTGCCGCCCTATATCGATCGTCAAGACGAGTCGTCCGACCGCGAACGCTACCAAACCGTTTTCGCTCGCGATCGAGGATCGGCGGCAGCCCCAACCGCCGGATTGCATTTCACCTCCGCGATTCTTAATGAGGTCCACGCGCGCGAAGTTGAGGTGACAGAGATCACTCTCCATGTGGGACTCGGTACATTTCAGCCGCTACGGCAAGAGGTCGTCGAGGCAAACAAGCTGCACGTTGAGAGTTACGAAATCGGCGCGTCTGCGGCAGCAGCCATAAACCGTGCGCTGGAGGAGCGACGGCGCGTGGTGGCAGTAGGGACCACGGTAGTGCGCACGCTGGAGCATGCCGTACTGAGCGGTTCGGGGCAAATTTCCCCTGGACGAGCGGAGACGAGCATCTTCATATTTCCTGGATTTCGATTTCGCGTGGTATCGGCGATGCTGACCAATTTTCATCTTCCCCGCTCGTCGCTGCTCATGCTGGTTGCGGCCTTTGGTGGAACGGAGAATGTGCTGAAAACTTACAAACATGCTGTCGCGGAGAGATACCGGTTTTTCTCATATGGCGATTGCATGCTGCTGGAGTAAATGTCCGTTCTTTTGCGTACATCCCGCTGAGAGTACCGTCGGCGCTCGCAGACAATATGCGAAACCATGCCCAGGCGCTGCCAGCCTGTGACTTCTTCGTGGCGGTCACAGTGCGCTTCCACATCCTTTTATTTATTGTTGGTGATGGAGATCGGTCCCGCCGCATGGTTCGCGTCAGCATCACCGAAAACCCTACGGCCGAATGGACGATTCAGCAACTTCGAGAAGCAATACCGAGTGATCATTCGTACCGACTTCTAACCCATGATCGTTACGCAACCTTCTCGCCTGACCTCGATGCAGCCGTTCGGAACTTGGGGATCTCGGTCCTAAAGACTCCGGTTCGAAGTCCGAAAGCAAATGCGTTTTGTGAGCGACTGATCGGAACGGTCCGTCGCGAGTGTCTGGATCAATGATTCCGATCAATGAGCGCCATCTCCGCAAAATTCTTCGCGAATGGGTTTCACATTACAATCGCGGACGACCTCACTCCGGCTTGGGACCGGGAGTTCAACGATCAGCGCAACTTGCGTCCGTCCGACGGGGAACACCGGCACCGGCTGTCTGCAGGAGAAGCTATAACGTCGATTGCGGTTTTGGGTGGATTGCATCATGAATACCGGCTGGATTGTGCGGCGGCATAGCATCGAAGCAAATTCTTGCGGACTACAGGACTCGGCAACCGCTAACCTGGCACGAGCACTTCGTAGACTTGGTTACAGCGTGCAAATTACTCTGGTAGATTCATCTCCAGCATAAAACATGATCAAGCGTAGTGCATGGAGGGGATTTTCGACGGAGTGACCATGGAAACCTCCGCTAATCAGTGAATGAGAATCTCTGCATATGGCCGACATTGCTTGAGTTTGACCCGCTGCACAGCTTCATTGCTGCTGGTGCAGCAATGATCCATCTTGAATTTTCTCGGCGCTCTCGTAAGAGCTCGGAATGACGGATCCGTCGGCAAAGAAATTAGTCCCATTTAATGATGGAGAAGATTTGCTTCTCTACAGAGTCCGGGGCATTCTATTGGGCGCCCCATGGCTCCTGATTTTCGTCCTCCAGACTGAGAACCGAAACGCTGCCACTCTGAAAATTACTCACGTAAGCACGGCGGGAGAAGGGATCCAAGCTAATGTGTACCGGAAGGTTTCCGACTTCAACCGTCGAGAGCACCTCGTCTGTGCTCCCATCAATGACGGCAATGGCACCTCGGTTTGGATAAAAGGGCGCCTCGTTCACATAGAGCCGTCCCGTACGCAAATCCACGGCGTCTGCAGCCAACAGCTGCCCGAGAGTGAGCGTGTCGATAGCGGTATTGCTGTTGCCGTCAATCACCGATACGGTGCCAGAGTCATGATTTGTGGCATAGATAGTGTTCGTGAACTGGTTTACCGCAATACCGGTCGTCATTCGATCCGTCAAAATAGTCGTAACTACCTCATCTGAATCGCCGTCAATTACGGTGACTTGGCCCTGAGTGAATCTCGGATTTCCAGCGACGTATATGAGATTGGTCGCTTCATTAATGCCGATCTCCTCAGGACTAATGACAGAGAGAGATGTAATTACCGTGTTGGTCGCACCGTCCACAATCGTGACAGCACTCTGAAAGCGGTCACTTACGTATATCTTGTTGGTGAAAATATTGATCGCCACTGCACCCGGCGAGCTGGTCACCGGTACTGTTGTGATTAGCTGATTGGTGTAGCCGTCGATGACATCGAGCAATCCATTGCTGTAATCGGTGACATAAACCAGGTTATTAATGATATTCACAGCCACTCCGACCGAGTTGCCGGTAGTCACAATCGTGTCTGTCACTTGATTGGTGCGCTCGTCGATGACCCTGACCGTCCCTGATGAAAGGCCCCCAGAATCGGCGACGTAAACCCGATGCGTAAAAAAGTTGACAGCGATACCGTTCGGTTCGTTCACTGGTATCGTAGCAATGACGGATTCGGCTTTAGTCTCGATACAAGCAACGCCGATGGCGAGCAACAGCGACGGCAGGATTTTCTGAAGTCGCATATCAGCCTCCCTATGCAACCAGTCGCTCCAGAAGATGCATGCTGCTGCCGGGTGGATGGCCTGGGGAGAATGACGAGCTAGAAATTCGGCACCAGGTGGTGTCAGTGACTTGAACGTCGTTTGCTGGAGCCTAACGACCAATTCCAAATTAGATTCATCGATTTTGGATCGATGGGCAGCGAGGAGATTTTTCTGATTCAATTCGGGCGCAGTGCAACTCAGTTGTCAGCACGGCGCAAGTCCAAGTGCAACGTTCAAGTCCGGATTGTGACCGAGAGCGAGTCTATCAGCTGATCAATGCTGCAGTTGGAAAAGCCTCCAGGTCTTAGCCGCAGCGCTCGTCGTTCAGGCACAGAGGGGAGGTTTCGCTTTCTGATCCAACGCGGTTTGGCTTACTTGCTCACGGTACGACTCGCAGCTATGCGACAGGAATTCCCCAGCAACCTTCTCGGTCGGGTGAGCGTTGCGATAGTCGCTCAACACAGTCGCATCCATCACG
>DATLKS010000072.1:0-2542 GCA_035538255.1 Terriglobales bacterium | reverse complement strand
CGACCACGGCGTTAAGTAATCCCAGCGCAGGCCATAGTTGAGGGTAAGATCGGACCGTACCCGGTAACTATCTTCGACGAAGAGATCGCCATCGGCCGCCCGCTCATAAAAGGTTGGCGAAGACTGCTGCGAATAGAAGTCCGGCGTTCCGAGCAGGAAGTCCGCAAAGTCGTTGCCGGTTGTCTGCAGGCCCGAAGCAAAGAAGGAGAACGTCCCGTTGGCAACCAGATTCGGCGTCTGCTTTACCTGGAACCAGATGTATCGTCCTCCTGCCTTCAGCGTGTGGTTGCCAATCGTTCGTGAAAGAGAGTCAGACAGGTCATAGTTCGAATTGACCTGAACCACCGAGAAGGGGTTTGTGCCAACGGAGAAGCCATTGAAGTACATCAATTCAACACCCGCCTGGCCGGGGTAGCCCTGGATGATGCCTTCGCCGCTGCTTTGAATTCCCTGATCGGCAAGGCTAACACCCACGCCGCCTTTCGGTTCTCCCAGATGATTGTCGAGTCGTGTGACTCCCAAACGCGCTTCATTCACCATATTGGCGCCGAACGTGCGGATGTTATCGAGCGCAATCACCTGGTCGGAGCCGGCCGATGTCGCATCGTACACCATTCCGTTCCCGGGCAATGACGCGCCGCCGAATCCGGCAGGATAGGGATTATCTGATGTGTAGTTGTCGTTGAAATAGTAGAGCGACGACTTTCCGATGCGCTGCGAATCAAAGTCGATGCGCGCGGCTCCCTTGTCGTCGTTGATCGTCAGATTGTGAGCGCCGGTAGAGAACTGACTCGTTCCCTGGTTAGGAACAGGAATGTACCGCATCATCAACTGCGCGGTCGGGCCCCATGCGCTCTGCGGAATGACGTTGCCGGGGAAGACCTGCGAGTACGGTTCTCCTACGGTGACCGCAGTTCCCAGCCGGCTGCTGAGCAACTGCGCGAGATAGGTTCCGTTCACCGTGCCGCTAAAGGCTGGCGAATCGGTGAAGTTTCCTGTCCGGTTCAGCTCGGACGGAATGGTCACCACACCCGTCTCGATGCCCTGAATGTAGCGCTGCCCCTGGTAATCCGCGAAGAAAAACAGCTTGTTCTTCCGGATCGGACCTCCAAGCGTTCCGCCATACTGGTTCTGGTGAAATGCGGACCGTTCGGGGGAAAAATAGTTGCGCGCATCGAGATTGGTGTGGCGCAGGAACTCAAACAAATTACCGTGGAATTGATTCGCACCGGATTTGGTGACGACGTTGACAACGCCGCCGGTGAACCCGCCGTACTCTGCGTCGACGTTACTCGAGAGAATGCGGAACTCGGCAATCGAATCCAGGTTAGGAATGACGCCGGCCTGCTGGCCGATCGTCTCCTGCACGCTGACTCCATTCAGATAATACGCGTTGTCGGATTCGCGCTGGCCGTGAATCGAGAATTCCCCGGTATTGGCCTGGCCGCCCGCCGGCACGGTGCCGAACCCGCCTCCGGAGCTGCTGTTCGTGGCTCCGCTTGTGGTTACCGGTGCCACTCCGGCCTGCACGGCGAGCAAGTCGGTATAGCTGCGGCCGTTCAGCGGAATGTCCGTCACCTGCTGACTCTCGATGGTCTGGCCGACCTGCGTATCGGCGGTTTCCACCCGCGCTGTGTTCTCCACCACTTCCACGGTTTGGCTCTCCCCCGCAACCAGCAGAACCACATCGACGTTAAGGGCGGTCTTGACTTCGACATTCAGGTTTTGTGTCTGGCGGTAGGGTACAAATCCGTTTGCGGTTACATCGAGCTCATATGTGCCAACCGAAACCACGGGAAACGTGAAGTTGCCCTCACTGTCGCTCACGGTTGTTTGCTTAACGCCGGTCGAAGGATTGAGTAGGACGACTTGGCCCCCAGGAACAACTGCGCCACTCGGATCCTTGACTGAACCCGCGATTCTGCCCGCGGTTTGAGCGAGCAAGGAGGACTGAAGGAGAACGATGGCAACGAGGCAGCTGAAGATGCGAAGGAACCCTGACGTGCGCAAACGGGTTTCGGAAATAAAACCATCTTCTGCGCGAATGTTTAAAGCCGGCGAATCTTGAGGCAGTTGGACGCCCCTCCCCTCGCTTGGCTGTGGAAAGACATGGAACCCGTTCACGATTTCGTGCAATATGTTGATGAAGCTCATCTTTCCTCCTGATGGGATCTAGACACACCCCAAGTGTTCTGGGCGAAGCCGCTTTTCGGCTCGCCAGTTCTTACTTCGCAGAGTCGACTGCACCGAGGCAGCTAAGATTCAGATCCGTCTACGCATCCTGCGTACGTGGGTGAGAGACCGGAGATTCAGCCGCAGACAGCGATACGCAGGATGGAATCGCCTTCGAGCTACTCGGAGGCCCTTCTGGTTCCGGTTGTTCCATCAAAGAAGGCCCCTTTCATAGTTAGTGATGAGTGAAAATCGTAATTTCAAGCAGCCGGTACACGACCAGGCCCACCATCGCGACGAGATAGCCGCGCAGGGCGAATAGCGATATACGCACAGGCCAGCTCATCCTCATCGGATCGAGCAAGGCGTC
>DATLKS010000071.1:0-12398 GCA_035538255.1 Terriglobales bacterium | reverse complement strand
GTGCGGGCGAGATCGGAGGAATGACTTTGTAGAACGCGTCCTTGGTCTGTTCGCGGACAATTCCGGTCAGATCGCCCTGGCTGTCGCGATCCGCATGCCCTCCGGGACGGTCTTTCGTGTCCCGATTCAGTCCAGCGATTTTGAGTGCTGCGGAATTGGCAACGGCAATGTGTCCATCGATGCGAACGAAAAAGGCAGCATGACCGTTGGTAACTGCATCGAGGTCTTGCCTGCTCGGCAATTGTTGCGAGGCCCAGAGAGTGTGGTCCCATCCACGACCGATGATCCATTCCCCGGGAGCGGCGGTGCGGGTTCGCTCTGCAATGCGCTGCTTCATCTCATCGATGGACCGCGTGCCGACGAGATCGACTTCCAGCTTCGCACGTCCGCCTTCGCCGAGATGACAATGCGCGTCGTTGAACCCGGGCATAACAAAGCGTCCGCCCAAATCGACTACCTGCGTCTTGGGCCCTTTATGCGACAGCACTTCATCTCCGCCGATGGCAATGATCTTTCCTCCCGAAACGGCAATCGCACTGGCACGAACACCATCGGTGGCCGTGAACGGCTCATTAGGAATCGAGAAATGTCCGCCGGTATAGATGTCGCTGTGCGCAAAGATCACGTCAGCAGTCTGTGGCCAAGACATTACGGAAACAAGAAGCAGCAACAGCAGAGCAAATGTTCTCATCAGTTCTGTTTTGGGAAATCCTTTGTAAGTATCTGATTACTCGATGCCGGCAAGCGCCAATACCGCCAGCAAAATACGCTTCAATGCCAGTGAGCGTCCAGCCGGATCGAACCATTCGTGCAGGGTATGCGCTCCGCCACCGGTCCCGCCGGCGCCCACGGTAACCGCCTCGCGTCCCATCGAAATAGGAATGTTGGCGTCGGTCGAGGCGCGCCGCATCTGCGAGTTAATACCTAAATGGTCGTCCACTGCACGAAAGACTTCAAGCAGATGCGAATCATGTGGCAGCTCGCCGGCAGGACGGTCGCCGATTTTCTTCAGTTCGCAGGTGAGCTTGGCAAGCGATCCATCGCGTCCTCTGGCTGGAATTTCGGTATGAACTACGCCGCGCAATTCATCCTCGAGCCGCTGCAGTTCGTCTGCGGACACTGACCGGAGATCGATGCTGACCTGTGCCGTCTCGGGAATAGAATTGACCGACGTTCCCCCGCTGATCACGCCAAAATTGAAGGTCGTCTTGGGTGATTGTGGCAGCGGCGTCTGACTGAAGCGAGAAACAATACGCGAGACCGCGACAATCGGATTCGGCTGGCCGAAGTCGCTCCAGGAGTGGCCGCCCGGGCCGCGCACAATAACTTCGAAACGACGGCTGCCTAGCGCCTGGCCGATGATCGAATCGATTCCGCTGCCGTCGATGACAATGATTTCATCGATGCAGTCAGCCCAATGCGACTTCTCAAAGATATGCCGCATGCCGCGCAGATCGCCTTCGCCTTCTTCACCCACATTGCCGATGAACAAAACGTCGGACTCGCAGCGGATCTGTGCATCGCGCACCGCCATGGCGACCGCCAGCATTGCCACGAGACCGGCTGCGTTGTCGCTCACGCCCGGTCCGTACATGCGATCGCGATCTTCACGAACCTTGATGTCGGTATCGACAGGAAAAACGGTGTCGAGGTGTGCGCTGATCGCCGTCGCCGGAAGCTCGCGATCGACTCCGGGAAGAACGCCGACTACGTTCCCAATTTCGTCCTGCTCGATCTGCTCCAGTCCGACGGCCGCGAACTTTTCGCGCAGCCAGTTCGCCCGTTGCGCCTCGCCGAACGGCGGGGCGGGAATCCCGGCGACTTCAAGCTGCATTCTTCGCAACTCGTTTTCATGAATCTGAAACCAGCTAAACGCAACATGAATCTGCCGCATAGACGCGAGCAGCGCGATCTGCTGAGGAACAGTTATTTGTTGGGCCGTGCGTGTAGGGGAATTCATTGCATCTAGTCGGCACTTACCACAGTCGGCCGATTTTTGGCTGGCAGGCAGTCCAGGATCTCGCGATCGAGGAGCGTGCGGTTCGATTGTTTGGCTTTCTGAAAGATTCGATCAACGCTTTCTTCGTCAGTTGGCAATCCTCTTCGCTCGAGCCAGAAGATGACATTCGATTTGCCCGACATTGGCCCAATTTCGATAATCTGCTCCATTCCAAAATGGTGAGAGGGAACGCCGGAATAAACAGTGTTCGCCAGCTCGAGATCGTTCTTACGGAATGCCTTGATCACGGCGGAGGCGTGCACACCGGTGGCAGTGCGAAAGGCATCATCTCCCATTACGGGATAATTCTTGGGAATCGGCACTCCGGTCGCGCGTGAGACGGTTTGGCAGTATTCCTTCAACGCCGTCAGATCTTGATCTGCCCACGGCGGCACGCCCATAAGTTTCAGATTGACGAGCATCTGATCCATCTGAGTATTGCCGACGCGCTCGCCAATGCCGATCGCGCATGCATGCACGCAATCTGCGCCCGCGGCCAACGCGGCAAGGGAATTGGCGACAGCCAGTCCGCGATCGCAATGGCCATGCCAGTCCACTCGAATGTTTTCGCCGCTGGGTTTAACCACTTCATGGAGCACGAATCCGATCAGAGCAGCCACTCCAGAGGGCGTCACGTGCCCGCAGGTGTCGCAGATAACGATCGCGCGCGCTCCGCATTGTATAGCCGTCGTATACAGCCGCTTGATCGTTTCGGGATCGCAGCGCGTCGTGTCTTCGGTGACGTACATCACTTCCAGCCCGATCGAGCGTGCGAATTTCACCGAACTTTCTGTCGTTTGCAGCAGGAAGTCCTCCGTCCAATCTTCAGCGTAGCGGCGGATCGGGCTAGATCCGATGAAGGTCGCTACTTCGATCGGAATGCCAACTTTGTCCTGAATTTCGGCGACGGGACGAATGTCGTTCTGATGTGTACGCGCCGCGCAGTTGGCACGAATCTTGAGCTTGGCGTCACGGATCTCACGCGCCAGGCGCTCAACATCGGCGTAGGCCCGCGGACCAGCTCCGGGAAGTCCCATATCGAGAAAGTTGATTCCGAGCTTCTCCATCAGATGGAGGATGCGGAGCTTTTCCTCTATGCTCGGATCCTTTACCGATGGCGATTGCAGCCCATCACGAAGGGATTCGTCGGTGAGCATCACGCGTCCGGCAGGCTTGAACTCCGCGCCGGGCGCATTGTTCCAGTCATAGATCAGGGCTGAGTGCTTGAGGGGCAAGAGAGATTGTCCTGCGTAAATTGTAGACGGAAAGAGGCCAGCTTCGAAGCTGCGCGTCTTCGCGGCTATCTAAGCGCCTGCTCCACCTCATCGATCCAATCGGGGCGTTTGAGGACCTCGCGCGGCTTGGGACCGTCGGCGGCGCCGACGATTCCATCGCGCTCCATGAGATCGATGAGATGTGCGGCGCGGCCGTAACCGATTCGCAGACGGCGCTGCAGCAGGGAAGTGGAAGCTTTGCCAAAATCGAGCACCAGGCGCACGGCATCTTCGAAGAGTTCGTCGTGTTCGTCGTCGCCCGCACCAGTCGCTCCATCGGCTGCATCGCCATCTTCTTTGGGAGCTTCGAGGAACTTCTTTTCGTATTCGGCTTCGCCCTGCGAGCGCCAGAACTCCACAACTTGAGCAATCTCCTTTTCAGTCACGAACGGCGCATGCAGACGCTGGACTCGCGCCGAACCTGGAGCAAGGAAGAGCATGTCACCGCGACCGAGAAGCGACTCGGCGCCGTTCGCATCGAGGATCGTTCGCGAATCTACTTTCGTTGCTACGCGAAATGACATGCGCGTCGGCACGTTGGCTTTAATGAGCCCGGTGATGACGTCAACTGAGGGACGCTGCGTGGCAAGGATGAGATGAATACCAACGGCACGCGCCATCTGCGCTAATCGCGTGATTGATTCTTCAACGTTCTTGCCGTCGAGCATCATGAGATCGGCGAGTTCGTCAAGGATGATGACGATGTAGGGCAGAGGCTTGTGCTCGCTGTCCTCCTCGAAAAGACTTGGGGTGTCTTCTGTGAATAGCCGGTTGTACTGATCGATATTGCGAACGCCTTTCTCAGCCAGCAGCTTCAGGCGACGCTCCATCTCGCGCACCGCATTACGCAACGCAACCGCTGCGAGCTTTGGTTCAGTGATGATCGGCGTATAGAGATGCGGCACGCCATCGTAGTTGCCCAATTCGACGCGTTTCGGATCGACCAGGATGAGGCGGACCTGATCGGGCGTCGCTTTGAACAGCAGCGACATAATCATTGCGTTAATCGCGACGCTCTTGCCGGATCCGGTCGATCCGGCGATCAGCAGGTGGGGCATGGTCGCCAGATCAGCGGTCATGAGGCGGCCATTTATATCTTTGCCTAGCGCGAGGGTGAGCTTCGAGCGAGCATCGAGGAAACTTTGGGACTCGACTACCTCGCGCAGATAGATAGTCTCGCGTTCCGCATTGGGAACTTGGATTCCCACTGTGCTCTTGCCGGCCATGCGCTCGATCAAGATGCTCTCGGCCTTCAAGGCCAGGCAGAGATCTTCAGAGAGCCCGGTAATCCGGCTGTACTTGACTCCCGCTTCGGGCTTCATCTCGAAGGTCGTAACCACCGGACCAGGATTGATGTGCGTGATGGCGCCGAGCACGTCGAACTCGGCGCATTTCTCAACGAGGATCTGCGCCTGCTGCTTGAGCTCGATCTCATTGACGGTGTGCTGCTCCTCCGGACGCTTCAACATCGAGCTGGGCGGAAGCTGGAAAGTGCCATGCGTCTTCGGCAACACTGTCTTGCGTTTGGCGGCCATGTCGGCGCGTGCACTGACTTCGATCTCCTGATCTGGTGACGCGGATTCAGCTGATTCAAACTCCGGAGAAGCTTCCGGCGCGGCCTCCTCAGCCATCTTCTCGAGGCCAGTCTTCATCGGCTGGATGCGGTCATATAGATCTGAAACTTCGGTGATTGCCGATTTTTTTGCGGGAACGAGTTGGCTCGTGACAACAGGACGGCTGGCTCTGCGCGCCTCCAGCTCTTTCAGTGATTTCGCCCTTGCTTGTTCAGCACGCCAGTCCTGAACCCGCTGCCACAGCGCGCCTACAAACGTGAACCGCGTCTCGATCCAACGGTGCATGTCGGTAATCGAAAACGCGGTGCAGAGATACAGCGCCGCGGCAATCACGGAGAGCGCGACCAGATAGGCTCCGAGGATGTTGAAGTAATGGATCAGGAAATCGCCGAAAATCCTTCCCAGCAGCCCTTCAATTGCGATCGCGTGCATCCAGCGCAGGTGGCCGGGAAACAGTCCGAACAAAGCAGGGACAAACAGCAGAAGAATCACCGCTCCCAACAGCTTCTCAATGGGCGAGATGATCGCGCGCGAGCGGAACCAGCGCAGCCCGAGGAAGCCGACCATTATGGGAATGGCGAAAACTGCGATTCCAAATACTTGCAGTGCCAGGTCGGCGATGAGCGCGCCCACACGTCCAATCCAGTTGTGGATTGGGTTCGCGGAAAACACCGCAGCTGCGGTATTGAGCGAAGGATCAAGCGGGGAGTAGGAGACGAGCGCGAGAAACAGCAAGAGCGCTGCAGCCATGAGCAGGAAGCCGATCAGCTCGTTCAGGCGACGATTCTTGGTCGGCGTAAATGGCCGAAGCAAAGCTTTCATTAGGGCCTCGCAGGCAGCCGGAGACACATCCCCCGGTGGCTGTCGCGGAGTGGCCAGAGCACAACGATTATCTCAGATTGGGCAGGGAAGTCCAGGTTGTTTCCTATGGTTCAGAACGGAGGCACGGTCGTCTTAAGCGCCCACCGACGCGCGGCTGCATTATTGCTGACCAAGGAGTTGAAATAACGCTCTCGCGACATACCCGCGGTTCGCAGTAAGTTGCTGAGGATGAACACTGCCACAGAACGATTATGCTGGAATGACTAAAAGACGGTTAATTCCGGCTTTGGTAGATGAGGTGATCGCCTCTTTGTCGCGCAAATCTGAACCCATCTTGCTCGAATACGCGGACCAGGAGCTGGTATGGAACCGGTTTTGACTGGCGCCTAGTCCAGCCCTGGGTGCATTTGCTCCGCGCCGACTACTTCGGGTTCACGCCAGCGGCCGTTCTCGAAACGATACCCAGATTCTTCAAGGTTCTCTTTAAGCGTCCCCAGTTCCCTTACTGTCTCCGCGAAACCTGCACGGCATCACGAATATTGTGTCGAGCCTGACTTTCGGTGTCACCGCAGCTTGAGATATCAAGCTCAGGAACATGCGCCACAAATATAGGCCCTTCTTTGAAGATCCGGACTGTGAATCGCAGATTTTCCATATCCTTCTCTTGCACAATCGTAGGTTAATTGATTCCTTAGAGCTTCGGGGTAAAGAGACCATCGCTAGAATCGAATCACAGCAACGCTGGCTCGTGCAGCAGCTCGCCCGATTTGAATCTTGAAGGGCTCAGAACCGAAACGTTATCGACCACTTTCGTGCTCCCGGATGTGATCAGATCTGCAACGATCTTCCCTGTAGCCGGGGCGTGCATCACGCCGTGTCCGCTGAAGCCATTGGCGGCGTAGAAGCCGCGGAGTTCTTCGAATTCTCCGATGATGCCGTGATGGTCGGGAGACATTTCATACAATCCAGCCCATGCCCGTTTTGGGTTCACGGCGAGATTCTCGAAGCACGGGACGCGCTCGGCCGCACGTGTGAGCACCTTTTCGATGAACTCCGGATCGAAGTCGAACTTGAAGCCAGGAGTCTCGTCAGGATCGTTCCAAGCGAGCAGAAATCCCCGGGTCTCAGGACGAAAATGGAAACCATTTGTCATATCAATGACCATTGGGGTCTCATGCGAGACTCCGTCGAAGGGCTCAGTGGGAATTAACATTCGGCGAAGCGGAGTAACTGGAAGATCGACTCCCGCCATCTTCGCGATTGGGGGTGCCCATGCTCCAGCTGCATTTACGACCACCGGAGCGTGCACCTCGCCGCGTGTCGTTGTCACACCGGAAAGCCGATTGTCTTTCTTCAGCACTCCCGTGACTTCGGCTGATTTCCAAACCTTTGCCCCGCTATCAACGGCGCGCTTGATGAATCCAGTCATTGCACTGTATGGATCGACGAAGCCATCCGTCGGGCAGAAGCTTCCGCCGAGAATGTCGTCGGAGCGCAGTTGCGGAACCATGTCGATGATCTCCACGGCGGAGAGCATCCGGACGTTTTTGAGTCCGAGTGACTTCTGCAATTGCTGGTTCTTTTCCAAGCACTGAAGATGTGCATGTTTGGTCGCGACAAAGAGATATCCCTGCGGCCGATATCCTGCAGGATGATCTAGCCGCTCATCGAATGACGCATAGAAGGGAATCGAGTATAGCGACATCTGGATGTTCACCGGAGTGGTGAACTGGGCGCGAACCCCACCCATGCTTTTGCCCGTGGAACCTTTTCCCTGGTGAGCTTCGCGCTCTATGACGAGCACGTTCCGGCAGCCAGCTTGGGTGAGATGGTAGGCAATACCCGAACCGACGATGCCGCCGCCAATGATGACTACGTCCGCCGTTTGCATGACGCGATAGCGATCTAGCCCGCTCGAAAGTGTGCCCATGCCAACGCGATCACCACAATTCCGAGCACCACACGATAGATAACAAATAAATTCAGAGAATGTGTCCGAAGGAATCGCAGAAAGAATGCAATCACCGCGAGTCCCAAAACGGCAGAGACGCAGATTCCAATCGCAACCGGCGCACCCATTCCCGGGGGAAGTCCGCCGGCTTTCAGCACGGCGTGGGTTTTGAGCAGAACGGCGCCGGCAGTGATTGGAGCTAGCAGAAGAAAACTGAAACGGGCTGCAGCCTCGCGATTCAACCCGCGAGCCAATCCGGCAGTGATGGTCGAGCCGGAGCGCGATACGCCAGGAATAAGCGCGAACGCCTGCGCAATCCCGATGAGAATTGCATCGATCGCATTGATGCCCGTAATGGGCCGGCGCTCGCCGCCGAGCCTCTCGGCCAGCCACATGAGCACGCCGACTACGACCAGCATGGAACCGATGAGCAGGTAGTTCTCCCGGAACTTGAGTTCGGCGTACTTGTCGAGCAACTTGCCGGCAATAGCGCCAGGGACCGTGCCGAGTATGATCCACCAGAGCAACATGCGGTCGTAGCCGGATTCAACGTCGTCTACATTCCCTAATCCCGCGCTGCGCGCCGACATTGGCGGACGTCCGCCGAAACCGGCGACGATCAAATTGATCCAGGTTGGGAAGAAGTAGATCAAGACGGCGAGCAGCGTCCCGGCATGCAGGGAAACATCGAACGTGAGATCCATGGCTGGATCGAGTTCGCTCCAGCCGAAGAACCAGCGAGTGAGAATCAAATGCGCGGAACTGGAAATCGGCAGAAACTCGCCAAACGCCTGCACGACTGCGAGCACAACAGCCTGGTAGATGGGCAAGTATTTTCCTTTCGAAAGTTGCGATGATCAATCGACTGTATTGCCGTATGTGGGGATCTTCTGTTGTAGCAGATAAGTCAGGCGCTGCGCTCGATACGCGTAGTCGGAATTAGGAAACTGTTGCGCGATGCGCTGCGACAGCTCCAGGGCCTTGGCGCGGCTCTCATCCGCTTTCTTCTGATCTTCGCGCTGCCGATAGATCTCGATGAGGGCAGATTGCCTCCAGGCAGCGTCGTACAGGGCCTCGGCGGCTTTCGGCGATTGCGGGTGTTCCGCAGCGTACTTCTCGTAGATGCCAGATTCCTTTTCAGGACACTTAGGATCACCCTCCCAGTCACCGCATAATTTGTTGTCGATCAGATCAAACGCCGCCAGGTCCGCCCATTTGGTGTGCGGATATTTCTTCTCTACCTTGCGCATCTGGTCTTCATCCATCTGGTGGCGCATGTAGGGATCTTTTTCTTTTGCTGAAGGCCGCCGCCTCATATCCTCGACATCGAGCTGCCATGCGATATCGGCGGATCGATAGGCCGCCTCGCCGGCGAGGGGAGAGTTAGGAAAGTATTCGGGTATCCAATGGTACAGACGAAGCGCATCTTTGTCTGCGCCCCGGCGGCCGCCGCGCCGGCTGGCTTCAGCCTCGGAATCGGCGGCCTCGCCAAAGAGAATCTGATCACCGTTTGGTGTCGTTTTGCGAACCAATCCTTTATCGAGAATCCACCCTGAGACATCCCGTTCTCCACCAAGGGAAGCGAGCGCATGCAGCCATTGGTTTCCGCTGTGCTCCAGGACTGCGAGTTCACGGCCGCGTTCGACCGTTGCGAGCTTTTGACTGTTGGTATCAGGAGAGAGATACAGGATGGCTTCGCGCACGCTTATAGCGCGTTCTGTATTTTCGTCGGCGCGCGCGGGCTTGGCAACGAGAAGCGCAGCAGCCAGGAGAGCGCCAGCAATAACTCTGTTCATGCAGTCATTTTAGCGATGTCGCTACTACGGGAGTTCTAGCATGAAAGCCAAACCCGGAGAATAGTTGACTCAGTCAATTAAATAAGTGCATACTCCGATCGTGCCCGAAAGTAGCCTCGAGCCCGATGTCCAGGCGGTGCGTCATTTCAGCCGGTTCTATACCAGGCGCATCGGCATACTGCATGAGCGGTTGCTGGGAAGCGCCTACTCGCTAACCGAAGTACGAGTCCTCTATGAGCTTGCCCACAGAGAGAGTGCCACAGCAAAGGAGATCGGCGAGGACTTGGGGCTTGATGCCGGCTATCTCAGTCGCATTCTGAATCGCTTTGCCAAAAGCCGGCTCATCTTGAGAGAGCGCTCGACCAAAGATGCAAGACAGGTGCTGCTTCGCCTGACGCGCAAAGGCAGATCAGTTTTCGACCCGCTCGACAGGCAATCGAGTGCGCAAGTCGCGGAGATGTTGCGACGATTGTCTCGCCACGGGAGAAGGCGCTTAATTACTGCCTTGCGCGACGTCGAAAGCGCACTGGCAACCGCGAGCGAATCCGAATCTGCCGTACATTTGCGGACACATCGGCCCGGCGATATGGGCTGGGTCATTCATCGGCACGGCGTCCTCTACGCGCAAGAATATGGATGGGATGAAGTTTCGAGGCGCTCGTGGCCGATATCGCGGGGCGGTTCATCAAAAACTTCGATCCGAAACGCGAGCGCTGTTGGATTGCGGAACATAATGGCGAGCCGGCCGGATCAGTTTTTCTGGTCAAATCCTCCAATGAAGTTGCGAAGCTGCGGCTGCTGCTGGTTGAACCGCACGCTCGCGAACTTGGCATTGGACGCCGCTTGGTAGAAGAATGCATAGCCTTCGCTCGTAAAACTGGATATCGCAAGATCGTTCTCTGGACCCAGAGTGTGCTCACCGCAGCGCGCAAGATTTATCAAAATGCCGGCTTCGAACTGGTCAAAGAAGAACCACAACACGCGTTCGGAGCGGATCTGGTGAGCGAGACGTGGGAGCTGGAGTTGTGAAAACAGGTCCGGAACCGACGCAGTGCAAACATCGAATTTTCATGATGAAGCCAGATGCCTCCGACGGGACATCTCGTCGAGCAGGTTAAATGAACGCATTTTTTCTGACTTGCATTCTGTGTCAAGTACAGAGTAAAGTTTCTTCAATGTTCTTGCGGACTTCCAACCCACCGATCCCGTGCCCGCGTCCGACGGGTGCGCGCTGGTGTGGTTACATGGAAGACGCCTAAGAATTAAATAAATTTCGGCATCAACCAAGACCCACATCGCGAGAAGCGCTGTGGGTTTTTTGTTTTGTCGGCCCCGTCGAGGCGGGCTGAAAAAGGAGGTTGTGATGAGCACTGTAGAGAAGGCAATCGGCAGAGGCCGAGGTTCAATTGCCGTACTCGGGGCGGGTAAGATGGGCAGCTCACTGCTGACGGCGATTGCCAAAAGCGGTGACTCGCGTTTTGCCGCTGTTCGTGCGACGGTAAAGCATGCACATCGGGCAGCAAGCGTCTCAAAACAGCTTGGTATCAATGTGGGAACAGAGAATTCGGCTGCTGTCCGCGATGCCGGCGTAGTTCTGCTTTGTGTGAAGCCGCTGTACGTGCAGAGCGTCTTACAAGAAATTCGGTCAGAGCTGCGGGACGATGCTTTGATCATTTCCATCGCCAGTGCCGTAACCACACCGGCAATTGAAGCGGCACTGGGCAGACGTCTGGCGGTGGTGCGAGCCATGCCCAATACTGCGTGCCGAATCGGGCAGGGCATGACAGCGCTGTGTGCCGGCCGTTTCGCTACTGCCGAGCACCTCGCCGAAGCTGCGGCGCTGTTTGCACTGATGGGACGCACCGCCGAAGTCGAAGAATCGATGATGGACGCGGTCACCGGCCTTTCCGCCAGCGGCCCAGCGTTCATTTACACCATTATCGAAGCGCTTGCGGAAGGTGGAGTCCGCGTAGGCCTGCCTCGCGATCTCGCCACCACTCTGGCCGCACAGGCAACCCTGGGAGCGGCATCAATGGTGCTGGAGACCGGTCTGCATCCAGCTATCCTCAAGAGCGAAGTCACGACACCGGGCGGATGCACTGTCGAAGGCCTGCTCGAGCTGGAGGAAGGAAGCATTCGCGCTACGCTGATTCGAGCGATAGACACTACGACACGCAAGGCGAGCACGCTTGCTCGACCGGCTGCAAATGGCACGGACTTGGAGAGCTTCGCGCCCAGGCAATCGGCGAATGCGGCAGTTGAAGGGAGACCGGCGTAAACGTAACGTGAGCGTTGCCACACATCTCGGGATAGACCTGGCCGAGTACGATGCGCGCATCCGCACATTCATTCCACATTATGAAGAAATGCTGGATGTGGCTGCGTCGGTTATCGATCCGCAGTCGCGAGGCATTGTCGATCTGGGAATTGGGACCGGCGCTCTCTCAGCTCGCTGTCTGCAGAGAGCCCCACGGGCAAAGATCCTTGGAATTGATGCTGATTCAGAAATCGTGAAAGCGGCATCGCGCCGAATCCCGGGTGTTGAGGTCATCTCCCGATCCTTTCTCCGGGCCGAAATTCCTAGGTGCGACGCCGTGGTTGCATCGTTCGCTCTGCATCATGTGCGGACGCGGGGCGCAAAGCTAAGTCTGTATCGTCAAATTGCGCGAGGGTTGCCGCGAGCAGGAAGTATAGTGAACGTCGATTGCCAGCCGGCTCGTGATAAGCGAATTGCGCGGACGCAATTTGAGGCCTGGAAGGCTCACCTCATGCGCTTCTACACCGAGACAGAGGCCCAGAATTACCTCGCCGCGTGGTCGCGTGAGGACGTCTATGTTCCTCTCGAAATCGAAATCGACCTCATGCAGCGGGCAGGGTTTGCTGTCGAGGTCCTCTGGCGGAAAGACGCCTTCGCCGTTCTGTGCGGAAAGCGGAATTAGTCCCTAGTCAACAGCCGTTCGTCAACGTGAATGCATAGCAGCG